>JAAYSB010000317.1 GCA_012518475.1 Intrasporangiaceae bacterium
AGGTCGTCGAGATCCGCGACCTCGAGGTGGCGTTCGGTGAAGGTGCCGAGCGTCTCGAGGTGCTGCGCGGGATCGATCTCGACGTCGAGCACGGCCACCTCACCGCCGTCGTCGGCGCCTCCGGCTGTGGCAAGACCACGCTGCTGCGGGCGATCGCGGGCTTCGTCGTCCCGGACGCCGGCGCCATCACGATCGACGGCGTCCCTGTCGCCTTCCCGTGGGCAACCGTCCCGCCGGAGAAGCGCGGGGTCACCCTCGTCCCGCAGGAGGGCGCGCTCTTCCCGCACCTCGACGTGGCGGGCAACGTCGGCTTCGGGCTGCGCCGGAAGCAGTCCCGGCAGCGGGTCAGCGACCTGCTGAACCTCGTCGGGCTCGGTGGCATGGAGAAGCGCCGCCCCCACGAGCTCTCCGGCGGGCAGCAGCAGCGTGTCGCCCTCGCCCGTGCGCTGGCTCCCGAGCCCCGACTCGTCCTCCTCGACGAGCCCTTTTCCGCCCTCGACGCCGGCCTGCGCGAGTCGGTCCGCGCCGAGGTCCGCCGTGTCCTGCGGCAGGCCGGCACGAGCGCCATCCTCGTCACGCACGACCAGGACGAGGCGCTCTCCGTCGCCGACTCGGTCGCCGTGCTCGCCGACGGCAAGGTCGCCATGCACGCCACCCCCGAGCAGGTGTATGCCTCGCCGACCGATCTCGGCGTCGCCCGGTTCATCGGTCAGGTCGTCGAGCTGCCCGGCGAGGCGCGGGGCGATGAGGCCAGCACCCCGCTCGGGACCGTCCGGCTCGCCGCGGACACCGTCCGCGACGGCGCTGGCCTCTCCGAGGCGGCTCTGCCCGGCACAGTGACGCTGCGGCCGGAGCAGATCCAGATCCGTCCGCTCGGGGGAGAGGGCGTCGTCGGATACGTCGAGGAACGGACCTACTACGGCCACGACGCCACGGTGGCCGTGCGACTGCTCGGTGAGAACGGCATACCCGGTCCGCGGGTCATCGTCCGCACGAACGGTGCGCTGCCTCCCGAGGACGAGGTGCGCCTCGCCGTGACGGGCACGGCCCGCTTCTTCCCAGCACCCTGACCAGGACCCCCCATAAAGGTGTGACCCCGAGGCGTCGGTGTGGAATTGGGGCGCGGGCGACGACGTGGGACACTAGGCCGCTAGACCTCACTGTCGGTATGCCCACCCCGGGCTCCCGACCTCGACCCCCTCTCGAAGGCCTGAATCCGCACCGTGTCCCCCCGCGCCAGAACCGTGCTGCAGCCGCACGCGACGCCCCCTGAGGCGATCCGCAACTTCTGCATCATCGCCCACATCGACCACGGCAAGTCGACCCTCGCCGACCGGATGCTCCAGATCACCGGCATCGTCGACGACCGGGCCATGCGCGCGCAGTACCTCGACCGGATGGACATCGAGCGCGAGCGGGGCATCACGATCAAGAGCCAGGCCGTGCGCATGCCGTGGGAGCTCGCGGACGAGACGGGGCGTCAGCAGCCGTACATCCTCAACATGATCGACACGCCTGGGCACGTGGACTTCACCTATGAGGTCTCCCGGAGCCTGGCCGCCTGTGAGGGCGCGGTCCTCCTCGTCGATGCGGCCCAGGGCATCGAGGCCCAGACCCTCGCGAACCTCTATCTCGCGATGGAGAACGACCTCACGATCATCCCGGTGCTCAACAAGATCGACCTGCCCGCGGCCCAGCCGGAGAAGTACGCCGAGGAGCTCGCCGGACTCATCGGCGTCGACCCGGAGGACTGCCTCAAGGTCTCCGGCAAGACCGGCGCCGGTGTCGAGCCGCTGCTCAACGAGATCGTCCGCCAGATCCCGCACCCGGTCGGCGACCCCAATGCGCCGGCGCGGGCGATGATCTTCGACTCGGTCTATGACACCTATCGCGGCGTCGTCACCTACGTCAGGGTTGTCGACGGCGACCTCAACCCCCGCGAGAAGATCGCGATGATGTCGACCAAGGCGACCCACGAGCTGCTCGAGATCGGCGTCATCTCCCCGGAACCCGTGCCCTCCAAGGGAATCGGCGTCGGCGAGGTCGGCTACCTCATCACCGGCGTCAAGGACGTGCGCCAGTCCCGTGTCGGCGACACCGTGACGAACGCCCAGAAGCCCGCGGCCACGTCGCTCGGTGGCTACCGTGACCCCAAGCCGATGGTCTTCTCGGGCCTGTACCCGATCGACGGCTCGGACTACCCCGACCTGCGCGACGCCCTCGACAAGCTCAAGCTCAACGACGCGGCTCTGGTCTATGAGCCCGAGACCTCCGCGGCGCTCGGCTTCGGGTTCCGCTGCGGCTTCCTCGGCCTGCTCCACCTCGAGATCGTCCGCGAGCGTCTCGAGCGCGAGTTCGACCTCGACCTCATCTCGACCCAGCCCAACGTCGTCTACGACGTGACGATGGAGGACGGCAAGGACCTCGTCGTCACGAACCCGTCGGAGTTCCCCCACGGCAAGGTCGACCACGTCCGCGAGCCGATCGTGCGCGCGACGATCCTCGCGCCGAGCGAGTTCATCGGCGCGATCATGGAGCTCTGCCAGGGCAAGCGCGGCACCCTGCGGGGGATGGACTACCTCTCCGAGGACCGCGTCGAGATGCGCTACACCCTGCCGCTGGCCGAGATCGTCTTCGACTTCTTCGACCAGCTGAAGTCCAAGACCCGCGGCTACGCCTCGCTGGACTACGACGTCTCCGGCTCCCAGGTCGCGGACCTGGTCAAGGTCGACATGCTCCTGCAGGCCGAGCCCGTGGACGCCTTCAGCGCGATCGTGCACCGCGACAAGGCCTACAACTACGGTGTCGAGATGGCCGGCAAGCTCAAGAAGCTGATCCCGCGCCAGCAGTTCGAGGTGCCGATCCAGGCCGCCATCGGCTCGCGCATCATCGCCCGCGAGAACATCCGCGCGATGCGCAAGGACGTGCTGTCCAAGTGCTACGGCGGCGACATCTCCCGCAAGCGCAAGCTCCTGGAGAAGCAGAAGGAGGGCAAGA
>JAAYSB010000318.1 GCA_012518475.1 Intrasporangiaceae bacterium
AAGGCAACGCCCTTGGCGATGTAGCCGACCCGGCCGGCGATCTCCAGGGGTCGACCCGGATGCTCCTCGAGGTCCTCGAGGAACGTGCAGCCCCAGCCCTTGTAGACGTGGTAGCCGGCTCCGGCGAGGATCCCCAGCCCGACGAGCACGACGAGGATGCGGCCTCCTGGCGCGTCCATGACCTGCTGGGTGGCGCTCTGGGTCGTCTCCTCGCTGGACCCGCCGGAGCGCTGGATGACACGGAGGGCCGTTCCGGCGAGCACGGCATACATCACCACCTTGCCGACCGCCTTGGCCCGGTCGCTCAGCTCGGCGCCGTGCCGACCGACGACGGCCTCGGTCAGCTGCCAGAGTGCCAGCAGGACGAAGCCTGCGACAGCCAGCCACAGCAGGAACGGCCCGGTGGACTGGTTCCCGAGCGAGGCCAGCGCCCCGGGCTGGTCGGCGTCGTCGCTCCCGCCGTCGATGTTCCAGGCGACCTTGAGGGCGATCCAGCCGATGAGGAGGTGAAGGAGGCCGCTAGCGAGGTAGCCCAGCCGGGCGCCCTTCTCGACGATGGTGCTGTCACCGGCCTGACGGGCGGCCGAACGGACGTCCGGGCCGATGGAGGAGCTCATAGCAAGGAGCGTAGGACCGGAACAAGGCCGTCGTCGTCGACATGACCGGTGACTTCGGATGCTGCGGCCTTCACCTCATCGGGCGCGTTGCCCATGGCGACGGCGCGGCCGGCCCAGGCGAACATCTCGAAGTCGTTGCGCTGGTCACCGATGCCGATGGTGTGCTCGGGGTCGACCCCGAGCAGCTCGCGGAGGGGTTCGAGGCCGCTGGCCTTGGAGACTCCCTCGGGATTGATGTCCAGCCACGCCGACCAGCCGACGGCATAGTTCACCCCGTGCAGTCCGATGCGCTCGACGAGCTCGAGGAACTCCTCGGGGGAGGCCTCCGGCTGGCGGAGCGTCACGCGCGTCACCGGATGGGTCATGAGCTCCTCCCACGGCACGACC
Organism: Intrasporangiaceae bacterium; assembly: GCA_012518475.1. Lineage (GTDB taxonomy): Bacteria > Actinomycetota > Actinomycetes > Actinomycetales > Dermatophilaceae > F2B08. Next base: position 1,005 of record JAAYSB010000318.1, read on the forward strand.
CGCTCGGTCGCGTCGAGCTCGCCCTCCGGGAAGTTGCCCGTGACCTTGAAGCCGACTCCGGGCTCCTCGACAGCGACGAGCGCCGTCGGCGCGTGCTCGCGGAGCAGGGTGAGCACCGGGGCGGGGTCGAAGGTGATCGACTCGATGACCTCGTAGCCGTCCTCGAGCTCAGGGTCGAGGCGCAGGGTCAGGGCCCCGTTGCTGCACACCGCATACCCCTCGGTGATGCCGAGCCGGTCGAGGATCGGGAGGGTGCCGACGATGGCGCGACCGGTGGCGATGATGACGTGATGGCCGGCCTCGCGGACCTGGGCGATGGTCTCGCGGACGACCTCGCGCAGCTCGCCTTCGTGGGTGATGGTCGTCCCGTCGATGTCGAGACCGATGAGGTAGCGCGGCATGGGCTCCAACCTAGCGAGGCGGCCGGTCAGTCCTCCAACCGCTCCCCCCGGCTGGGCGGCGCACCGCTCCAAGACTACTATTGCAAATAGTTCGCAATAACAGTCATGCCCGCGGTGACCGCTTGCTCCAGCAAGCATTCTTACCTCCGTTTTCTCGCAATTGCGAGATAACGGAGGGGACGCCGCGGCCAGCAGCAGGAGGAGTCGCAGCATGAGGATCACACGCAACCGGTGCGCCCGGGCGATCGCCGGCACCGCAATCCTCGCGCTCACACTCGCCGCGTGCGGTGGCTCCGCCTCGGACTCGGCGGGGGGCTCGACGACCTCGCAGACCACTCACGGGCCGCCGACGCTCCACCTCGCCATCGGTGGCGAGTCCGAGGAGGGCTTCGACCCGACTCTCGGCTGGGGCCGGTACGGGTCCCCCCTCTTCCAGTCGACCCTTCTCCAGCGGGATGCCGACCTGAACATCGTCCCGGACCTCGCGACGGACTACGAGGTCAGCGAGGACGGACTCACCTGGACCGTGCAGCTGCGCACCGACGCGGTCTTCACCGATGGGACCCCGGTGACTGCCGCCGACGTCGCCTACACGTTCACGACGGCGGCGACCCAGGGCGGCCTCACCGACGTCACCGGCCTGGACTCGGCGGTGGCGACCGACGAGCACACGGTCGAGCTGCGCCTGACCGAGCCGCGCAGTGCCTTCATCAACCGCCTTGTCTCGCTCGGGATCGTCCCCGAGCACGCCCACGGCGACGGGTATACCTCCGCCCCCGTCGGCTCCGGACCGTACCGCCTCGTCGACTGGCAGCGTGGCCAGCAGATGACGGTCGAGCGCAATCCCGACTACTACGGCGAGGCCCCCGAGTTCGAGCGGGTCGTCTTCGTCTTCAGTGACGAGGACGCGACGCTCGCCGCCGCCCGCGCCGGCGAGGTGCACGTGGCGAGCGTTCCCGCGGCCCTTGCGACGCACACGATCCCGGGTATGGAGCTCCTCTCGGTCGAGTCCATCGACAACCGCGCGATCTCGTTCCCGGCCGTGCCCGACGAGGGCGCTCTCTCCGAGACGGGAGCGCCGATCGGCAACGACGTCACTGCGGATACGGCGATCAGGGAGGCTGTCAGCACCGCCGTCGACCGGCAGGCCCTCGTCGACGGCATCCTCGAGGGCTTCGGCTCGCCGGCCACCGGACCGGTCGACGGAGCACCCTGGGACGAACCGTCTGTGGAGATCACCGACGCCGACCCCGCTCGGGCCGGGGAGCTGCTCGAGGAGGCGGGCTGGCTGCCCGGAGCGGACGGCATCCGCGAGAAGGACGGGCTTCGCGCCCAGTTCGACCTGGTCTATCCGGCCTCGGACAGCCTGAGGCAGGGCCTGGCGGTCAGCGTTGCTGACATGGCCGCCGAGGTGGGGATCGAGGCAACCCCGGTCGGTGCCAGCTGGGAGGAGATCGAGCAGCGGATGCATACCGATGCCGTGCTGTTCGGCTGGGGCAGCCACGACCCGACCGAGATGTACAACCTCTACCACTCCAGCCAGGCCGGTGTCGGCTACTGGAACCCGGGCTACTACGGCAACCCTGCCGTCGATGCCCATCTCGACGCAGCGATGACCGCGACCGACCAGGACACCGCCAACGAGGCCTGGCGCGCAGCCCAGCTCGACAGCGACGGGGGCGGCTTCAGCACCGACTACCCATGGGTGTGGCTGGTCAACCTCGACCACACCTACTTCGTCGACGAGTGCCTCGACCTCGGCGACCTGCAGATCGAGCCGCACGGTCACGGCTGGCCGATCACCGCGGGCATCTCGTCGTGGCGATGGACCTGCTGAACGAGGCGCCTGGACCCTCCTCCGGTGCGCCTCCCCGACCCGGCGATCAGCCCGCGGCGATCGACCGGCCGGGGCCGGCGCATACCGCTGCGGTGGCCCGCACTCTGTTCGGTCGTCTGGTCCGCCTGCTCAGCCTGCTGCTCGCGGTCACCCTCGCGGCCTTCGTGCTCGTCTCCGCGTCACCGGTCGACCCGGTCCGGGCCTACGTCGGCGCCGAGGCCCGCAGCCTCAGCCCCGAGCAACTGCAGCAGATCGAGGACCGGTGGGGCCTCGACGAACCGCTCTCCGGTCGGTTCACCGCGTGGGCCTCGAACGTGGCCCAGGGCGACCTCGGGGTCTCGCAGATCTACGACCAGCCGGTCGCCCAGGTCATCACCGAACGGCTGCCGGCGACCCTGTCCCTCATGCTCATCGCGTGGGTCCTCTCCGGACTGCTCGGCTTCGGACTGGGCCTGCTGGCCGGTGTGTACCGCGGGGGGTGGGTCGACCGCATCTTCTCCTGGTGGGCCTACACCCTGGCGTCGGCGCCGACCTTCTGGGTCGGGCTGGTGCTGCTCTATGTCTTCTCCGTCTCCCTGCAGTGGACCCCGGTCTGCTGTGCCGCCCCGATCGGAACGCTGCTCGGCGACGCCACGCTCCTCGAGCGACTGCACCACCTCGCCCTGCCGGCGATCACCTTGAGCCTGATCGGTGTCGCCCCAACCCTGCTGCACACCCGCCAGGCGACCATCGAGGTGATGGAGAGCGACCACGTCCGCTTCGCCCGCAGCCAGGGCGAGCGACTCCCCGGGCTCGTCCTGCACCGGGTCGTGCGCAACGCGGCCGGACCGGCGATCATGGTCCAGTTCGCCGGCGTCGGTGAACTGTTCGGCGGCTCGGTGCTCGCCGAACAGGTCTTCACCTATCCCGGCCTGGGCCAGGCGACGACCCAGGCTGCCCTGCGTCAGGACATCCCGCTGCTGCTCGGCATCACCCTGGTGACGGCCGTCATCGTCTTCTTCGGCAACGCCCTCGGCGACCTGCTGCACCGGTGGAGCGACCCGAGGATCCGGACGGTCTCCTCATGACGGTCACCACCTCGCCCACACCGGTTCGCACCCGGCTCACCGGTCGCACCCGGGTGCTCGTCGCGCTGTCCGCCGCGCTGCTCGCCATCGTCGGCATCCTCCTGGCCGCAGCCCTGCTCAGCGGTTCGGCCGTCGCCACCGACCTGTCCGGGCGCTACCAGCCACCGTCGCTGACCCACCTGTTCGGCACCGACCGGTTCGGCCGCGACCTGCTCGCCCGCACCCTGGCCGGCCTGCGACTCTCCCTCGTCGTCGGTGCCGTGGCCGCGGTGATGTCCGGCCTCATCGCCGTGCTCCTCGCGCTCGTCGCGGTGCTCGGCGGCCGGCGCGGCGCGGTCGTCGTGGAATGGCTCATCGACCTCTTCCTCGCCGTGCCGCACCTGGTCCTGCTCATCCTCATCGCGTTCGCCCTCGGCGGCGGCACCGGCGGGGTCGTCGTGGCCATCGGGATCACCCACTGGCCGCGTCTGACCAGGGTGCTCATCAGCGTCGGCCGCGAGGTGGTCGCCTCGGACTATGTCGCCCTGGCCCGCACCCTCGGCCGCGGCCCCGTGACGATCGCCCGCGAGCACGTCGCCGGGCACCTGGTCCCGCACCTCATCGTCGGCACCGTGCTGCTCTTCCCGCACGCGATCCTGCACGAGGCGGCGCTGTCCTTCCTCGGCCTCGGAATCGACCCCGATCAGCCCGCCATCGGGATCCTGCTCCAGGAGTCGATGCGCTCGCTGTCCGCCGGCCACTGGTGGCTGGCCGCGCTCCCCGGCCTGGCCCTGCTCGTCCTGGTCCGCATCATCGACCGGATCGGCGACAACCTGCGCCTCCTCCTCGACCCACGAACGGCCCAACGATGACCTCGACGATGACCAGCACCACCTCGGGTACGCCGACTACGCCAACCGCACCGAGCAGCACCGCCGCCACCGCGACGGCGATCGGCGAGCGAGCGCCCGGTCAGCGGGTGAATCCGCCCACGGCAACGCCGCTGCTGCAGGTCCAGGATCTGCGCGTCGCATTCCGCCGCTATCAGCGGGGCCTGCGCCAGGCCGACCTCACCGTCGTCGACGGGATGAGCCTGCACGTGAGCCGGGGCGAGGTCGTCGCCCTGGTCGGTGCCAGCGGGGCCGGCAAGAGCCTGCTCGCCTACAGCGTCCTCGGATTTCTGCCCACCGGCGCGATCGAGGAGGGCACCGTCGCCTGGCAGGGTCGCGCGCTCGGGCCCGGTGAGCGGGCTCGGCTGGCCGGCCGGAACCTCGTCCTCCTCCCGCAGGTGCTCTCCGCCCTCGACCCGACCGCGACGGTGCGCTCCCAGGCCCGACGCGCCGCCAGGCTCGTCGGGCGACCGGCGCGCGACGGGATGGCCGCGGTGCTGGCCACCGGCCTGCACGCCGACGTGCTGCGGCTCTATCCGCACCAGCTCTCCGGCGGAATGGCCCGGCGCGTGCTGCGGGCCATCGCCCTGATCGGGGAGCCGGACCTCGTCATCGCCGACGAGCCGACCCCGGGGCTCGGTCGCCGCGAGGCAGACGAGGTGCTGGACCACCTGCGCTCGCTCGCCGACGCCGGCCGTGGGGTGCTGCTCATCACCCACGACATCGCGCTGGCGTTGCGGGTCACCGACCGCGTCGTCGTCGTCCGGGAGGGTCGCTCCCTCGACGAGGCGGCCGTCGCGGACTTCTCCGGCGACGGCTCCCGACTGCAGCATCCGTACACCCGGGCGCTCTGGCGGGCCCTGCCGAGCCAGGGGTTCCGGCTGCCCGAGATCGAGTCGCCCGGAACGGTCCGTTCCGACGGGGGCGTACCCGGCGGGGACGGACCCGACGCACGTGAACCCGGCGACCACGAGGACCGCGACGCTGCGGTCCTCGCGAGGCAGTCGTGCTGATCGCCGAGGACATCTGGGTGCGTCATCACCGGCGCAGCCCCTGGGTGCTCCGCGGCGTCACGGTGCGGATCGAGCCGGGCCAGGTTCTCGGGCTGGCCGGGCCGAGCGGCGTCGGCAAGTCGACGCTCGCCACGGTCCTGTGCGGTATGCGCACCCCCGACCACGGCATCGTCACCGTCGACGGCACACCGCTCTCGTCGCCATCCCGGCCGACCCGACCCGCACGGGCCGGGCGGGGCCGACCCGGCCCGGTCCAACTGGTCGGCCAGCGACCGGAACTGATGATGGACCCACGCTGGCGGATCGGCCGCATCCTCGCCGAGGCCGGCCCGGCCGGTCTCGGCGAGGAGGCCCTCGTCTCCCCGGACTGGCTGGAGCGGTATCCGCATGAGTTGAGCAGCGGTGAACTGCACCGGATCAACCTGGCGCGGGCGATGCGGGCGCGTCCGGCATACCTCATCGCCGATGAGATCTCGAGCAGCCTCGATGCGCTGACCCAGGTCCAGGTGTGGCGGGATCTGTTGGCCTGGACGGCCCGGGACGGTCTCGGGGTGCTCGCGATCTCGCACGATCCGGACCTGCTCGCGGCGGTGGCCGACACCACCGTCCACCTGACGCCCGGAGACGTCCGGGCCCCGGCCGAAC
>JAAYSB010000319.1 GCA_012518475.1 Intrasporangiaceae bacterium
TCCCTCTCGCCAGCGGTCTGCTCACCGGCAAGTACCGCAAGGGGACGGCGCCGGAGGGCTCCCGTCTCGCCGCGAGGCTCGACTCGGTCGCCGACGAGACCTGGAGACAGCTGACGGAGTACGAGGAGCTGACCCGGTCGCTCGGCCTCACGCCGGTCGACGCGACCTTCGGATGGCTGCTCGCGCAGCCGGTCGTGACCTCCGTCATCGCAGGCGCCACGACGCCGGAACAGGTCGCGGCGAATGCGGCTGCGGGCCGGACCGCTCTGGACCCGGAGGCAGTCGAACGGATCGCTCGCATCTTCGCGTGAGTCCTCCTCGCAGGTGTGACTCGCAGACGTGTTCGCGGGATTGACCGACCTCCCGATCTTCCCAAGGAGGCCCTTCCTGTGCTTCCGTAGAGAGATCACGAGCTCGATCTGCGGGTCCGCTCGTGATCTGTCGACGTTGGAGGTGACCATGAGCGCACGCCCATCCCGAGTGTTCTTCGGTGCCGCCTGCGCCGCCGCCCTCGCCGTCGGCAGCCTCGGTGCCTCCGTTGCCTCCGCCGCCCCACCCGGTGACCCGCAGGTGGTGCCTCCCGGTCAGCGGGCCGATGTCGGAGAGCTCACCGTGAGCGGCAGCGTCGAACAGATCTACGTCACCCATGCCCGCCCGAGCGCCGCGGTCGAGGTGAGCGGCCCGCGTGGCTTCAGGGCGGCAGGCACGACGGACCTCAACGGGGGGCTGCTCTTCCGGGATGTCCCTGCCGGGAACGGCTACACGGTGACCGTCGCCGGACAGAACGGGCGCTTCCCCGTGCGGGTGCTCAGTCCGGACGAGCACCCGAGTCAGCGCTTCTACGACTCCCAGGATCTCGACCCGTCCGAGGGATACCTGACGACGCGAGACGGAACTCTCCTCGCATACCAGGTGGCGCTCCCGGACCCCGAGGTCTTCGGGCCGGGTCCCTATCCCGTCGTCGTCGACTACTCCGCCTATACGCCGTCGATCAGCTTCTTCGACGGTGTCGGCACCCGGTTCCCCGCGCTCGGGTACGCCGCAGTCGGCGTGAACATGCGCGGCTCGGCCTGCTCCGGCGGAGCGTTCGACTACTTCGAGCAGCTCCAGTGGCTCGACGGCTATGACATGGTCGAGGCCCTCGCGGCGCAGGACTGGGCCGATGGTGTGGCCCTCGTCGGCAAGTCCTATCCCGGTATCAGCCAGCTCTTCGTGGCCTCGACCCAGCCACCGTCCCTCGAGGCCATCGTGCCGGGCCACGTCATCGGGGACTTCTACCGGGACGTCGCCTATCCCGGCGGCGTGCTCAACTATGCCTTCGCGGCCGCCTTCAGCAGGGATCAGGACGACCGATCTGCCTTCCCCAGCTCCTATCCGCAGGTCAACCAGCGGGCCCAGACCGATGCGGTATGCCTCGCGAACCAAGGACTTCGAGGCCAGAACGCCAGCATGGCCGAGGGTGTCTTCGGGACACCGTTCGACGGCGACTTCTGGCAGGAGCGGGCGCCGGAACGTCTCGTGGACGACATCACCGTGCCCACCCTGCTCGTCAACGCCTGGCAGGACGAGCAGACCGGTAGCGCCCCGGCGAAGCTGCTCGACCGCTTCTCGGCCGGGACACCGGTCCGCCTGATCGGCACGAACGGCGACCACGGGGAGTACTACCGCGGGGACGTCTGGGGCGAGATCGTCCGGTTCCTCGACGTCTACCTCGGTGAGCGGGACGACGCCGCGCTCGCCGAGTACGAGGCGCAGGATGACGTGACGGTCCTGCTCGAGGTCGACCGCGCCGGTGCGGCGGCGAGCCGCTTCGACCTGCCGGGCTTCGAGGCCGCCGGGGAGGGTCGGCGGTTCGCGTTGGGACGCGACCTGCGA
>JAAYSB010000029.1 GCA_012518475.1 Intrasporangiaceae bacterium
ACGACACCGGCGCCCTCCCACCGACCGATCATCCAGGCGAGCGGGGCGAGCTCACGGGGCAGATCCGTGTCGAGGTGGAAGACCATGCACCGATCCTATGCAGAGGGGGTATGCGTCGCGCACCTCCCGCAGTCCGGCCACCCTGGCATCCCCCGCTCCCGCTCGTGGGTGGAGTCCAGGTCGCGATGGTCGCCCCCACTCCACCCACCAGATCCTCTCCACCCTCGAGACGAGGCCCCTGGTGTGGGCGCGTTGTGCCTTCTGTGGGCGGGAAAGGTCACCGCCCAAAGATGGCAGTAGGCGCCCGGGGCGGGAAAGGTGATGCCGGGGCTCAGTAGACGAGGGCCTGGACCCCGTCGGCGAGCGCCTCCTCGACGAAGGCGGCCGCACCAGCGATGCGGGCGCCGGGGAGCAGGTCGGCCGCGGTGAGCGAACGTCGCTTCGCGCACTGGGCGCACACGGTGACCGTGGCCAGCTCCAGGAGGGTGTCCCGCAGTTCGGCCACGGGGACGGCGTGCGGGAGCGTGGGCAGGTCCTCGGCGAAGCCGGGCACTGCGAGCGAGGTGGCCTCCCCGGAGAGCCAGAGCGAGACCAGCACCCCGCTTGCGGCGGCAGTGGCCGGGACGGTGAGGGCCTGGTTGAGGCGCTCACCTGCGGCGAGGTCGCAGGTGATCTTGACGAGGAGGGAGCGTGAGGCGGTCATGAGCGGCTCTGATCAGTGGTCGGCGGGAGTGCGCGGAGAGGTCGATGACAGGTCGGCGGGAGTCATCGGATGAGGAGGTGGTTGATGGCCCAGAGAAGAGGTCCGACGAGGGCGATGGACCCCAACCCGGTCGCGATCTGCCCCTGGCTCGAATAGCTCCCCGCCTCCGGCGAGACCATCCGCCGGAAGGCGTGCGAGAGTCCTGCCGCGGAAACCCCGATGAGGGCGGCCGGCGGGAGGTCGGGAGCCTGGAGCAGCAAGGATGCCCCGACACTGGCGAAGCCGCCGAGCACCATGGCGAGCGGCAGCAGCCAGACGCGCACGACGTCATAGCGCACGAGGAGGTCGGCCAGGACGCCGGCAGCGACCGCAGCCATCGCGCAGGCCACGAGCTCGGGGCCTCGCTCGATGTGGACGAACGGCAGGAACACGGCAGCGGAGGCGAGGACGACGAGCCCGAGCGAGGTGCCCATGACGGACTCGACGAGCCGGGGGCGACCGTCCCTGCGCAGCAGCTGCTGGAGGAAGATCGCGACGAGCCCGAGCGCGAGGGCGCCGGAGGCCCAGCGCAGGTAGGGGTCGGTCTCGGCCGCCATGACCACCCCGATGAAGAGTGCGGCGGCGATGGCGAGGACGAGGGTCGCTCCCTTGGGCGAGGGGAGGCCGGCTGCCTTGGGCCAGCCCCAGGCGATGATGAGGGACCCGAGACCGATCGCCCCGGCGAGCATGATGTCACCGGCGAGCGCGGAGGCGGCGATGAGAAAGGCCGCGAGAACGGTCGCGGAGAGGGACACGTATCGGGTGACGTGCGCGATCGGGGGGAGCTCGATGTCCGCACCCTGCTGGTCCCGCGCGGCCCGGCGGGCGGCGCGGGTGAGGAACGGCTGCTCCCCCGTCGCCATGACCTGAACGGAGTCCGGAGCCTGAGGCGGATCGGGGACTGCGTCCGTGGTCGGTGTCATCGGGCCAGTCTCCCAAAGGAGCGCCGCCGGGCGCGGCATTCGTGATGCATCGGTCAGCCGCCGGCGAAGGGCGGCAGCACCTCGAGGGTGGCGGCCGGTCCGACCGGCTCCTCACGGCGCGCGGCGCGGCCGTCGAGCAGGAGGGAGGCGACCTCGAGGACCGGCCTGAGAGCAGGGTGCTGCTCCTCCACGACCGCGACGACGTCGGCGACGGTGGCGTCGTCCGGGAGCGTCACATACTCCTCCGTCACTCCTGCGGCGGCGCGGGCGCCGGCCCAGTAGCGCACGAGCAACCCCTCGTCCTGTGATCTCATTCGCAGCTCCTCTCATCGGCGTGATCGGCCCTCTCGCATATCCTGCCTGTTATGGCGCAGATTGTGATCCTGACCTCTGCGCTCGATCCGAGCGCTGAGATCCTCCCTGCGCTCGGCCTGCTCTCCCACCGGGTCTCGATCGCCCCCGCCGAGGTGAGCGCCCTCATCGATCCGGCCCGGATGAGCAACCACCCGCACGAGATCATCCTTGTCGATGCACGCACCGAGCTGGTCCAGGCCAAGTCGCTGTGCCGGCTGCTGCGGACGACGGGGGTCTCGGCGCCGCTGTTCGCGATCCTCACCGAGGGTGGCCTCGCCGCGCTGACCGCCGAGTGGGGCGTCGACGACGTCATCCTCACCTCTGCCGGACCGGCCGAGGTCGAGGCGCGCTTCCGGCTCGCGCTCGGCCGGATCGGCGGGGAGGAGCCGGAGGACCCGGAGATCACCCTCGGCCCGCTCTCGATCGACGAGGCGGGGTACTCGGCGCGACTGCGCGGCCGGCCCCTCGACCTCACCTACAAGGAGTTCGAGCTGCTCAAGTACCTCGCGCAGCACCCTGGTCGGGTCTTCACCCGCAGTCAGCTGCTCCAGGAGGTCTGGGGCTACGACTACTTCGGCGGCACCCGCACCGTCGACGTCCACGTCCGACGGCTGCGTGCGAAGCTGGGGGCCGACTACGAGGTGCTCATCGGCACCGTGCGCAACGTCGGCTATCGCTTCGTCCCCGAGGAGGCAGAGGGCACTCCGGTCGATGACGATGCGCCCAGCCTTCCGGGATCGCGCAGATGAACGCCTCGATCGTCGCCTGCCAGCACCTCGAGGCGACCGGCGCCGAGCAGGTCACCCTGCTCTCTGCTGAGGCCACCGGGATCGACGGCGTTGCTGCGCTCTCCGAGGCCTCCCGGCTCGCCCTGTCGGCCCCCTCGCCGGAAGGCACCCACCACGTCCTGGCCCGTCCCGACTCCGCTCCGGGCCTGCTCGGCTATGCCCAGGTCTGGCCCGACCACAGCGCGGAGCTGGTCGTCGCGCCCGCCGCTCGCCGGCGGGGAATCGGGACCGCCCTGTGGCGCCAGTGCGTCAAGGTCGGGGCCGAGCGCGTCTGGGCGCACGGGGACCTCGCGGCCGCACAGGCCTTCGCAGACGCGAACGACCTCGAGCCGATCCGGTCGCTGCTCAAGATGGGGCGCGCGCTCACGGCAGACGACCGCTCCCCCCGCCCCCTGCCGACCGGGTATGCCTCGCTCACCTTCGCCGACCGCGCCCCGGTCGCCGCCGATCCGGTCGGGGAGTTGATGCGGCTCAACGCAGCAGCGTTCGCCGATCACCCCGAGCAGGGCCGCCTCACCCGCGAGGATCTCGAGACGCGGATGGCCGAGAAGTGGTTCGATCCGGCCGGACTGATCTACGTCGTCGACGCGGACGACCCTGACGCGGGACCGGTCGCGTTCCACTGGACGAAGATCGAGCCGGGGTCCGCCGCCGGTGAGGTGTATGTCGTCGGGGTGAGCCCCGCATACCAGGGCCGGGGACTGGCCGGCCCGCTCACCGATCTCGGGCTCGCATACCTCGCCGAACGGGGTTGTGCGGAGGTCGAGCTCTATGTCGACGGCGAGAACACACCCGCCCGAACCACCTATGAGCGCGCCGGCCTCGACGTCGTCACTGTTGACCGGGTCTATGCATCGCGCACCGCTCAGGCGTGATTTGTCGCCGAATGCAGGGCAGGATTGAGCCCATGACCGCCGCGCCGACCGATCTCATCACCCGCCGGGCCGGCGACGAGCCTGCCGACAACCAGCCGATCGTCTCGGAGGTCTCGATCACGAGCTCCTCGCCAACCGACAACCCTCGGCTCCAGCCGCGCGGCGCCAACGGCCGGTTCGTCAAGGAGGACGCCGAGGCCGACGAGCTGCCGGCCGACCGCTATCTCGATCGAGAGATCTCGTGGCTCCAGTTCAACGAGCGGGTGCTCCAGCTCGCGGCGGACGAGTCCATCCCGCTCCTCGAACGAGCCCGGTATCTCGCGATCTTCACCTCGAACCTCGACGAGTTCTTCATGGTCCGGGTCGCCGGGCTCAAGCGACGGATCGCCACCGGGATCGCGGTGCGCTCAGCGTCGGGTCTGGAGCCTCGCGAGGTTCTCGAGCAGATCGCCGAGGTGAGCCACGAGCTCATGGACCTGCAGTCCAGAGTGTTCGCCCAGCAGGTGCGCCCGGCCCTCGAGGAGGAGGGCATCACGATCGTCGACTGGGCCGACCTCAGCGAGGACGAGCAGTCAGCTATGGGCGAGCTGTTCATGGACAGGATCTTCCCGGTCCTCACCCCGCTGGCGGTCGACCCCGCTCACCCGTTCCCCTACATCTCGGGACTGTCGCTCAATCTCGCTGTCCTGCTGACGAACCCGAAGACCGGCAAGGAGCACTTCGCGCGGGTCAAGGTGCCACCGCTGCTCCCCCGACTCCTCGAGGTCGGCGACAGCACCCCCTACGGCGCACGGCTGCTGCCGATCGAGCACGTCATCGCCGCCCACCTCGACCAGCTCTTCCCCGGGATGCAGGTCGACGAGCACTTCACCTTCCGCGTCACCCGCAACGAGGACCTCGAGGTCGAAGAAGACGACGCCGAAAACCTCCTCAAAGCCCTCGAAAAGGAGTTGCTCCGCCGCCGTTTCGGCCAGGCTGTGCGCCTCGAGGTTGAGGAAGATATTTCCAAGCGTGTGCTCAAGCTTTTGGTCCGTGAGCTGGGAGTTCGCGACGACGACGTGCTGCCGCTCCCAGCGCCACTCGACCTGACGGGTCTGAATGTCATTCACGATCTGGACCGTCCGCACCTGAAGTACAAGAAGTTCGTGCCCGTCACGGCGAAGGGGATCTCGGACGTTGAGTCGGCCTCGATGCCGGACATCTTCGCGGCGATTCGCCGCAAGGAGGTCCTCGTCCATCACCCGTACGAGTCGTTCGCGACGTCGGTCCAGCACTTCATCCGCCAGGCCGCGGAGGATCCGAAGGTGCTCGCGATCAAGCAGAC
>JAAYSB010000320.1 GCA_012518475.1 Intrasporangiaceae bacterium
AGACGCCCGCTGCCCGGCGCTGACGCACCCCGCAACCAGGGTCGCAGCGACCGCCGCACCCGAGCCGGTGAGCAGGGTCCGCCGTGCGCAGCAGCCGATTGGTTCTTCCTTCACGGTCCTGACATCCCTTCGCGGTGGCCCGACGGGTGTTCCCACCCCCGTAACAGTTCGCTAACAACCGAGGATGTTAGCCGTCGCTACTGGGAGGAGCAGCCTAGGTTATCGCCTATCTGTCCGGTGACCGGGCAGGTCATGAGTCACCACACCATAGAAAGGTCCTGACGTGACCCGACCCAATCGAGCCCTCTGGCTCAAGACCCTCTCGGGAGCTGCAGTCCTCAGCCTCACGCTGGCTGCCTGCGGATCCGATGACACGGGCGACTCCGGCGCCACGGGCGGCGACACCTCCGCTGCAGAGGAGACCACGGCTGAGGAGACCGGCGCGGCCGGTGACTTCACCAGCGACGAGTGCGCGAGCGACTCCACCTCCGCAGACACCTTCAAGGCGTCCGGAATCCTGCCGCTGACCGGCAATCTCGCGTTCCTCGGCCCCCCTGAGATCGCCGGCGTCGGTCTGGCTGTCTCGGACATCAACGCTGCCGGCGGTGTCGGCGAGGCGCAGGCGTGCCACTGGATCCTCGACTCCGGTGACGCCACTGACGCCTCTGTGGCGAACAACTCGGCTCAGCAGGCGATCCAGGGCGAGGTCTCCGTCGTCGTCGGTGCGGCCTCCTCGTCGGTCACCCTCAACATCGTCGACGCCATCACCGACGCCAGCATCGTCCAGATCTCGCCGGCCAACACTGCCGTCGCGCTCTCCGGCTACTCGGACTTCTACTTCCGGACCGCTCCGCCGGACGGCATCCAGGGTGACGCCCTCGGTAACCTCATCCTCCAGGACGGCTTCACCAAGGTCGCGTTCATCGTCTTCAACGACGCGTACGGCACCGGCCTGCGCGACGTCGTCCAGGCGACCCTCGAGGCCGGTGGCGGCGAGGTCACCTACGGCGCCAAGGGCGCCGGCGAGGAGTTCCCGCCCGGACAGACGAGCTTCTCGGCCGAGGTCAACGGCGCGCTGGCGACCAACCCTGAGGCAATCGTCGTCCTCGCCTTCGACGAGACCAAGTCGATCGTGCCCGAGCTGGTCAACGCCGGTTGGGACATGGCCACGACGTACTACACCGACGGCAACGCCTCCAGCTACGGCGAGGACTTCCCCGCCGGCACGCTCGAGGGCGCCAAGGGCACCATCCCCGGTGCGGACGCGTCGGCTGAGTTCAAGGGTCGGATGAGCGACTGGCACGCGGAGTTCGAGGGCGAGGCGCTCACCGACTACTCGTACGGTGCCGAGTCCTACGACGCCGTCGTCCTGGCCGCTCTGGCCGCGCTCAAGGGTGGCGCGACCGACTCCGCGACCGTCCAGGCGAACCTCCACGCCGTTTCCGGATCCACCGGCGGCACGGAGTGCACGACCTACGCCGACTGCAAGGCCGCCATCGAGGCCGGTGACGAGATCAAGTACACCGGTCCGTCGGGCATCGGTCCGTTCGATGACGAGAACGACCCGTCCTCGGCGTTCGTCGGCATCTACCAGTACGACGGCGAGAACAACCTCTCGCTCGTCGACACCGTCGAGGGTGTGAAGTAGTCCTTCACCCCCCGTCGAACGAAGGGCCCCGGACCGCACCAGCGGTCCGGGGCCCTTCGCCTTCCCCCTTGGCGCCGGATGGACGCGAGGTCTGTGCCTGGAGCAGGAGGAGAAGCCGAGCCGCGTGGCTAGCCGGCGTGACTGGGATCCTGGCTCTGCGGCTGGCCTGCGTCGGCCCGACTCGCGTCCACATCCTTCTCCAGCGTGCCCAGGTAGAGCTCGATGACCTTGGGGTCGTTGGCCAGCTCCTTGCCGGAGCCGGTGTAGGCGTCGCGGCCCTGGTCCAGGACGTATCCCCGGTCGCAGATCTGCAGACAGCGGCGGGCGTTCTGCTCGACCATGACCACGCATACCCCGGTCTTGTTGATCATCCGGGTGCGCAGGAATGTCTCGTCCTGACGAACCGGTGAGAGTCCGGCCGACGGCTCGTCCAGGAGCAGCACGGACGGTTCCATCATCAGCGCCCGCGCCATCGCGAGGGACTGCCGCTCACCACCGGACATCGCGCCGGCACTCTGGTTCCGGCGCTGGTTCAGGACGGGGAACAGGTCCCACATCGCGCCGAGCCGCTCCGCGATCTTCTTCGGCCGCAGGAACAGGCCCATCCGGAGGTTCTCCTCGACCGTCAGGCTCGGGAAGACGTTGTTGGTCTGGGGCACGAAGCCCACGCCCATCTCGACGAGCCGGTTGGTGCGCAAGTTGGTGATGTCCTTGCCCTCGAGCTCGACCGTGCCCTCGTGGACCTTGACCAGCCCGAACATCGCCTTGAGCAGGGTGGACTTCCCGGCACCGTTGGGGCCGATGATCCCGACCATCTCGCCCGGGTAGGCGACCAGGTTGCAGTTGTTGAGGATGTTCACCCCGGGTAGGTAGCCAGCGGTGACGTTCTTCGCCTCGACCACGGGTGCGCCGCGCGTGGCCGCCTCTGATGCGGAGGTCACTGGTTCTTCTCCTTCGTCGCGGCCGCACCCTTCCTGGCGACCTCCTCCTCGTGGGCCTCGGCCTTGCGGTGCATGCGCTCCGCGCCGGGCATGTCCTCGAGGAGGGAGTCGTCGCTGAGGTCGGTGTCGTGGTGAGCGCCGAGATAGGCGTCGATGACGGCGGTGTCAGCCATCACCTCGTGGGCGCGGCCTTCGGCGATGATCCGGCCCTCGGCCATGACGATGACCCAGTCACTGATGTGCCGGACCATGTGCATGTCGTGCTCGACGAAGAGCACCGTCATGCCGTCGTCGCGCAGCGCCTGGATGTGACCGAGGAGCGACTGGGTCAGCGCCGGGTTCACACCGGCCATGGGTTCATCGAGCATGATCATCGTCGGGTCGGTCATCAGCGCCCGTGCCATCTCGAGCAGCTTGCGCTGACCGCCCGAGAGGCTGCCTGCGTAGTCGTCCTTCTTGCGCAGCAGCTTGAACCGGCTCAGCAGCTCCTTGGCCTTGTCCTCGATCACCTTCTCCTGTCCTAGCCACGTCGGCTTGAGCCAGCAGGTGAGGAGGTTCTCCCCGCTCTGTCCGCGGGCCCCCAGCATCATGTTCTCGAGGACGGTCATCCGGTTGAGCGACTTGGTGAGCTGGAACGTGCGGACCATGCCGGCCTTCGAGACGGCCGACGCGGAGGTCCGTCCGAGCTGCCTGCCGTCGAAGGCCCAGGAGGCGGCCCCCTCGGAGCTGCCGAACCGGCTCTTGGCCGAGGTGGGCCGGTCGAATCCGGTGATGAGGTTGAAGAAGGTGGTCTTCCCGGCGCCGTTGGGGCCGATGAGTGCCGTGATGAGACCGCGTTGGACCTCGAGGTGATCGACGTTCACAGCGGTCATGCCGCCGAACTGCCGAACGACGTTGTCGACGACGAGGATCGGGTCGGGCTTGCTCACCCCGGGCACGTTGGGGATGGTGTCGGTCAGCGCCAGGCGAGCCGCCGGGTCCGCCATCGGGTTGGTCGTGTCAGTGGAGGTCTTGCTCTCAGGCATTGAACTGCAGCTCCCTCTTGTTGCCGAGGACTCCCTGCGGGCGGAAGATGACGAGCAGCATGAGAATCACGCCGACGACGACCCACGAGAACTGGTCTGCTTGCTGGGTGTTGAGCACATCGGAGGGCACCACCGCCCCGGTCGCACCTCGGATGAGGATGCGGACGGAGAAGAACAGGATCGTGCCGAGTACAGGTCCGAAGACGGTCGCGGCGCCACCGAGGAGCAGAGAGGTCCAGATGAAGAAGGTCATGGCGCGACCCATCGAGTCGGCCTGCACCGACGCCGGTAGCACGAACACGATCCCGCCGAGGGCACCGAGCATCCCGCCGATGACGAGCGACTGCATCTTCACGGCGAAGACATTCTTGCCCAGGCTGCGGATCGCGTCCTCGTCCTCGCGGATGCCGCGCAGCAGACGGCCCCATGGGCTGCGGACGAGAAGGAAGACGAGCAGCGTGCAGATCAGGACCAGTGACCACGCCACCGCCCGGATCCACCAGCCGTTGACTCCGGTGTTCTGATAGCTCAGGGGGCCGATGGTCGTGCTCCCGCTCCCGAAGAACGACAACGCGACGAACGGGTCGCGGTACTCACTGCCCGGAAGCCCCTGGGACCCGCCCGTCCAGTCCGTCAGCTGCGACAGTCGTCCGGTGTACCGGATAATCTCTGCGGCCGAGATCGTGACGATGGCGAGATAGTCACCGCGGAGCTTCAGGGTGGGTACACCCAGCAGCAGTGCGAACACGGCGGCGGCGGCGAGTCCGATGAGGACAGCCACGGGCAGTGGCATGCCGCGGGTGGTCGCGATGGCGAAGCCGTAGGCGCCGAGCAGCATGAAGCCGGCCTGGCCGATGTTGAGGAGTCCGGTGAAGCCGAAGTGCAGGTTGAGGCCGAGGACGGCGATAGCAACGGCCGCGGTCTGCGGCTCGACCGCTGATCGGATGACCGAGGCGAAGATCGACGGGATCGTGCCGGACATCGTCGTCGCGACGATCCACATGAGAGCGAAGATCGCGACCGCCGCGATCGTGACGATGACCGCCTTCTTGCGGCGGGCTGCGCGCTCCAGCTCGATGTCGGTCTGGTCGGCCTCGAGGCTGTCGTCCTGGTGGACCAGCTCGGTGGGGCTCTCAGGGGTGTTGGTGCTCATCGGGTCCACCTGCCGGTCGGAACGTGCGGGTTGTCCAAGGTCATCATGCTCACCCGACCCGTGCTGCCTTGCCGAGGAGTCCCTGCGGCCTGACGAGGAGAAGGAGAATGAGGATGAGGAGAGCCATCGCATACTTCAGGTCGCCTGGCAGACCGAACGCGGGGGTGAGCTCGACCACGAGGCCGATGATGATCGCACCGATGAGGGCGCCGAACGCTGTGCCCAGTCCACCGAGGGTGACGGCGGCGAACAGGAGCAGGAGGATCTGCATACCGGAGTCCCATTTCACGCCGTTGAGGACGAGGGCAAGCATGATGCCCGCCAGTCCGGCCAGCGCGGTGGCGATGATCCAGACCAGCCGGACCACCTTGTCAACGTCGATGCCGGAGGCCTCGGCGAGGGCGGGGTTGTCGGACACTGCGCGGGTCGCGCGGCCGAGGCGGGTGCGCAGCAACGCGAAGCCGACCGCGGTGAGCACGATGACGGAGATGCCCATCGCCCACAGCGACTGGTCGGTGAGGCGCACGCCGAAGAGGTTGACCGGGGTGGGTGCCTCCCGGATCACCCGGACGGTTCCGGCGCCGACGAGCACCTGATACATGTACTGCATCGCGAGGGACAGTCCGATTGTGACGATCATCAGCTGCACCAGTCCCAGACCCTTGCGGCGCAACGGCTTCCAGAGGATGGCGTGCTGGACGTACCCGGTGAAGCCGCAGAAGAGCACGGTGATCACGGCGGCGAGGAGGAACGGCACGTTCCACCAGTTGACGAGCATGAACGCAACCATGCCGCCGAGGGTGACCTGCTCGGCGTGGGAGAAGCTCGACAGCCCCGTCGTGCCATAGATGAGTGAGAGCCCGACCGCTGCGAGGGCGAGGAGCAGGCCGAGTCGCAGCCCGCTCACCGCGCTCTGGAGGAACAGGTTGCTCCCGCCTCCGCCTCCTGCGGCAGCAGACCCCTCGACCTGGCCGTCGAGCTGGAAGTTGATCGCCCGGGGAGTGAAGACCAGCGAGTCGTTGGCGGTCTTGGTCACCGCCACGGTGTGCTCCGCGGCGCCTGCGGTCACGCCCTCGGGAAGGGTGTCCGCGACGAGAGTGACCGTGTAGTCACCCTCCTCGGTGATCTCGGCGATCCAGGCACCGTTGTCACCGGTGCTGACGGTCTGCTCCCCACCAGGACCGTTGATGACGATCTCGACGCCGGTCAGCGGGGCGCCGGCGCGAAGGGTGCCGCGCAGACACCCCACGCCCGGTCCCTGGACGCAGTCCGCCGTCTCCGTCTCGGCACGGACCTCGGGGAGGACACCCGCCTGGGCCGGTGCCGCGGTGAGCAGCGCCAAGAAGGGCACGAAGAGCGTGAGCGCAAGCAGGCCGAGGACCGCGCGGATCCTTCGTGCCGGCCCGCGGGCACTGGCTGGTGGCTGCAACGTGAGCATCCTTCCGTCGGTCTGCGCCGGGACAGGTCATGTCCCGCTCGTCAGTACTCTCGTGAGTACCCGCTCGTGAGCACTGTCCGGGTCAGTGCCATCGCGTGATTCTATGGGGATCGGTCGCGCAGATTGGGGAGAAGGGCCCTCCCAAGCAGAATTGCCCCGAAACGTTACGGAGCGGTGGAGGTCAGGCGCTGGCTTTCTTCCGGGTTTCGCGTCCAGCCGCCCTACCGCCCCGCCCGGTTGCCCGCGTCGCGGTCCGGGACTGCTTGGCCAGGACCGGGGCGAGGAAACGACCGGTGTGCGAGTCCTGCACACCGGCGACGTCCTCCGGCGTCCCGCTCGCGATGAGCTGACCGCCACCGCTGCCACCCTCCGGGCCGAGGTCGAGGATCCAGTCGGCGTTCTTGATGACGTCGAGGTTGTGCTCGATGACGATGACCGTGTTGCCCTTGTCGACCAGGCCCTGGAGGACGAGGAGCAGCTTGCGGATGTCCTCGAAGTGCAGCCCGGTGGTCGGCTCGTCGAGCACATAGATCGTGCGCCCGGTCGAGCGCTTCTGCAGCTCGCTGGCGAGCTTGACGCGCTGCGCCTCTCCGCCGCTCAGCGTCGGGGCAGGCTGGCCGAGGCGGACGTAGCCGAGCCCGACGTCGTTGAGGGTCTTCATGTGCCGGGCGATGGCGGGCACAGCGGCGAAGAAGTCAGCGGCCTCCTCGATCGGCATGTCGAGGACGTCGGCGATCGTCTTGCCCTTGAAGTGCACCTCGAGGGTCTCCCGGTTGTAGCGCGCCCCGTGGCAGACCTCGCACGGGACATAGACGTCCGGCAGGAAGTTCATCTCGATCTTGATCGTGCCGTCACCGGAGCAGTGGTCACACCGACCGCCCTTGACGTTGAAGGAGAACCGCCCGGGCTGGTACCCGCGCATCTTGGCCTCGGTCGTCTGGGCGAAGAGCTTGCGGATGTGGTCGAAGACGCCGGTGTAGGTGGCCGGGTTGGACCGTGGGGTCCGGCCGATCGGGCTCTGGTCGACGTGGACCACCTTGTCGAGGTTGTCCAGTCCGGTCACCCGGGTATGCCGTCCGGGGACGTGCCGGGCGCCGTTGAGCTTGTTCGCGAGGACGTTGTAGAGGATGTCGTTGACGAGCGTGGACTTGCCGGAGCCGGAGACGCCGGTGACGGCGACGAGGCAGCCCAGGGGGAAGCTCACGTCGATGTTGCGGAGGTTGTGCTCCTTGGCCCCGACCACGGTCACCTGACGCTTCGGGTCGATCGGCCGCCGCACACCCGGGGTGGGGATCTCGCGACGACCGGAGAGGTACATACCGGTCATCGACGTCTTGTGCTTGAGCAGGCCGGCGACGTCGCCGCTGTGGACGACCTCTCCCCCGTGCTCCCCTGCCCCCGGGCCGATGTCGACGACCCAGTCAGCGGTGGCGATGGTGTCCTCGTCGTGCTCGACGACGATGAGGGTGTTGCCGAGGTCGCGCAGCCGGGTGAGTGTCTCGATGAGCCGGTGGTTGTCCCGCTGGTGCAGCCCGATGCTGGGCTCGTCGAGGACATAGAGGACCCCGACGAGGCCGGAGCCGATCTGGGTCGCGAGCCGGATCCGCTGGGCCTCGCCGCCGCTGAGGGTGCCGGCGGGCCGGGCCAGGGAGAGGTAGTCGAGCCCGACGTCGAGAAGGAACCCGAGCCTGCTGTCGATCTCCTTGATGACCCGCTCGGCGATCCGCTGCTCGCGCGAGGTGTAGTCGACCTCCTTGAGGAACCTCGCGCAGTCGGCGATAGCGAGGTCGGCCACCTCGGAGATGGACTTGCCGCCGATGAGCACCGACAGGCTCTCGGGCTTCAGGCGCGCGCCGTTGCACGTCGGGCACGGGATCTCCCGCATGTATCCCTCGTAGCGCTCGCGGCTCCAGTCCGAGTCGGTCTCCGCGTGCCGGCGCTTGACGAACGGCACGGCGCCCTCGAACCCGGTCGAGTAGGAGCGCTCCCGGCCGAACCGGTTGCGGTACTTGACGTGCACCTTGTGGTTGCGGCCGTAGAGGACGGCGTCCTTGGCCCGCTTCGGGAGCGACCGCCACGGGGCGTCGACGGAGAACTTCATCTCATTCGCCAGTGCACGAAGCACGCGGTCGAAGTACTCGCTCACGCCGCTGCCGGACGCCCACGGTGCCACCGCACCGCCGGCGAGAGAGAGCTCCTCGTCCGGGACGATGAGGTCCGCATCGACCTCGAGCTCTGTGCCGATGCCGGTGCAGGCCGGACAGGCGCCGAACGGGCTGTTGAAGGAGAAGGAACGGGGCTCGACCTCGTCCATCGTGAGGACGTGGTCGTTCGGGCAGGCCATCCGCTCAGAGAAGCGGCGCTGCCTCAGCTCGCCCTCGGCCTCCTGCTCGGGGGTCACGTCGACGAAGTCCACGACGAGGATGCCGCCCGCGAGGCGCAGTGCGGTCTCGACCGAGTCGGTGAGCCGGCGCTTGGCGGAGGCGTCGTCACCCTTGGCGACGAGGCGGTCGACGACGACGTCGATGGTGTGCTTGATCTGCTTCTCGAGCTTGGGCGGGTCGGCGAGACTGACGAGCTCCCCGTCGACCATGGCGCGGGCGAAGCCCTGTCCCTGGAGCTCGCTGAACAGCTCGACGTACTCGCCCTTGCGGGCCCGCACGACCGGCGCGAGGATCTGGAACCGGGTCCGCTCGGGCAGCTCGAGGAGCCGGTCGACGATCTGCTGAGGGCTCTGCCGGGTGATCGGCTCACCACAGGTCGGACAGTGCGGACGGCCGGCCCTGGCGAAGAGCAGCCGAAGGTAGTCGTAGACCTCGGTGATCGTGCCGACGGTCGACCGGGGGTTGCGGTTGGTGGACTTCTGGTCGATCGACACCGCGGGAGACAGCCCCTCGATGAAGTCGACGTCGGGCTTGTCCATCTGCCCGAGGAACTGGCGGGCATAGGCGGACAGCGACTCGACGTAGCGGCGCTGCCCCTCGGCGAAGATCGTGTCGAAGGCGAGGGAGGACTTGCCGGACCCGGAGAGGCCGGTGAAGACGATGAGACTATCGCGCGGCAGCTCGACCGAGAGGTTCTTGAGGTTGTGCTCGCGCGCACCCCGCACGACAAGGGTGTCGTGGGAGGGCCGGCGGGCAGGCGAACGGGAGGAGCGCACGGACGAGACAGTCACGCACTCCATCGTAGGCGTGTGCTCCGACAGCCCTTGACCACCGATCCCGCCCTCCGGTCAGTGACCGGAACATACCGGCCCAGGGGCATCCGCGATACCGTCGTCCGCATGACATACGTGGGCGAAGTGACACCTGGTGGGCCGACCGATCTGCGCGAGACGGACGCTCTGACGATCCGCAAGATGTCGGTCTCCGACATGCACAACAACGTCTACCTCCTCACCTGCACAGCGACCGGTGACCAGCTGCTCATCGACGCTGCGGACGATGCCGACCGGATCCAGGCGCTCATCGACGAGGGCACCGGAGCGATCCAGCACCTTGTCACGACGCACCAGCACTTCGACCATGTCCGTGCTCTCGAGGCCGTCGCCCAGCGGACCGGCGCAACCACGTATGCCGGCGAGGACGACGCCGACGCCCTTCCGGTCGCTCCGGACGTCCGGCTGAAGCACGGGGACCGGATCCGGCTCGGTGAGGTCGACCTCGATGTCATCTACCTGCGAGGACATACCCCCGGCTCGGTGGCCATCGCCTATACGGACCCGGCCGGCCACGCTCACATCTTTACCGGCGACACCTTGTTCCCGGGCGGCGTCGGCAACACCAAGATGGAGGGCCAGTCGTTCGAGTCCCTGTATGCCGACGTCACCTCCCGCATCTTCGCTGAGTACGGCGACGACACGTGGATCTATCCCGGTCACGGGAACGACACCACTCTCGGTGTCGAGCGTCCGCACCTCGACGAGTGGCGCGAACGCGGTTGGTGACGACTGACCCCTCGGAGTCACCGGTCCGTCGTCCGGTCCCTGCCCCACTGCTCGTCCTCGGGGCGATCGTCTCGGTCCAGTTCGGCGGGGCTCTCGCGGCGACGCTGATCCCGGAGATCGGGGCCGGCGGGGCCGTCGTGCTGAGACTCCTCATCGGGACCGCCGTTCTCGTCGGCCTGGTCCGGCCGCGGTGGCGCGGCCGGAGCCGGCGCGCGTGGACGACCGTCATCGTCTTCGGTGTCGCCCTCGGACTGATGAACTTCGCCTTCTACGGGGCCCTCGCATACCTCCCGCTCGGGGTCGCTGTGACGATCGAGTTCATCGGTCCTCTCGGCCTGGCCGCGGTCCTCTCCCGGCGGCTCGTCGACGGAATCGCCGTGCTCCTCGCCGGGCTCGGCATCCTGCTCATCAGCGAGGTGTTCTCCCTGCCCTTGGCCGATCTGCCCTTCCGCGGTCTCGTCCTGGCGGCTCTCGCCGGCCTGTGCTGGGCGATCTACATCATCTTCGCCGGCCGGACCGGGGCACTCTTCGACCGGCTCGAGGGTCTGGCCTTGGCCATGATCGTCGCGACGGTAGTCACCGTGCCGTTCGGCATCGGCAGCGTCGGTTCCTGGACCCCCGAGGTGCTCGCCAAGGGGCTCGGGATCGCGCTGCTCTCCTCCGTGCTGCCCTACTCCCTCGAGCTCGTCGCCCTGCGCCGGATGTCCGCGCAGGTGTTCGGGATCATGCTCAGCCTCGAGCCGGCCGTCGCCGGCATCGCCGGTCTGGCCATCCTCAGCCAGCGGCTCACCGGCATCCAGCTGATCGGCATGGGCCTGGTCGTCATCGCCTCGGCTATCGTCCTCGGTTTCGGCGCCCGCAAGGAGCCGGCCGAGAGCACGGCGACCTGACACTCCACCTCGCACATGAACCGCGGTCCTCGCACCTCGCTGACCTGTGCGCAGACCCCCTTTCCCGCCAGGGGCGGGAAGGCTGGGACTCAGGCGCCGAGCTCGGCGCGCATCCGCTCGATGAGGGTCGTCAGCCCGCGCACGGGGCGGACCATGACGGTGAAGCTCGTGAGCTTGCCGTCGGGGTTCCAGCGCAGCATGTCCACGCCGTGCACCTGGGTGCCGTCTAGGTCCGCCTCGAACTCGAGGACCGCACTGGTCTCGCCCCACCACTGACCCACGTAGCGGAGCGTCGGTCCGAGGACCCGGATCGCCGCGGTGAGGTATGCGGTCGTCAGCGCCACACCCTCCTGGGGTGCGTGGACGGCGGGTGAGCGGAACACACAGTCGTCCGCGAGCAGGTCGGCGAGGAGCGCCGGGTCCTGGGTCTCGGCGACCCGGTGCCAGGCCTGCAGCGGCTCGGGGAGCTCAGTCATGACGGTCCTCTCCTCAGCGGTCGTCGCCGATGTGCATGCGGGACTCACGCCGGGCGTCCCGGCGGGTCTTGAGCAGGCTCGCGATGGTGGTCACGCCGAGGATGAGAACGATCGCACCGAGGCTGACCGAGATCGGGATGTCAGGCACGCTGACCGGCTCGCCGCCGTTGATGAACGGCACCTCGTTCTCGTGCAGGGCGTGGAGGAACAGCTTGACGCCGATGAACGCCAGCAGGACCGCCAGGCCGATCGACAGGTAGACCAGGCGCTGGAGCAGGCCACCGAGCAGGAAGTAGAGCTGGCGCAGACCCATGAGCGCGAAGAGGTTGGCGACGAGGACGATGTAGGGCTCTCGCGTCAGGCCGTAGATCGCGGGGATCGAGTCGAGGGCGAACAGCAGGTCGGTCGTCCCGAGCGCGAGGATCACGAAGAACATCGGCGTCGCGAGCCGCTTGCCGTTCTGCCGGATGAACATCTTGGTGCCGTGCCAGATGTCGGTGGCCGGCAGGCGCTTCTGGATGGCGACCATGAACTTGTTCTGCTCGTAGTCCTCGTCATCGTGCTCCCCCTCGGTCGCGAGCTTGATCGCCGTGTAGATGAGGAAGGCGCCGAAGAGGTAGAAGACCCAGCTGAAGTTGTTGATCGCAGCGGCACCGAGCCAGATGAAGATGCCACGAAGGACGATGGCGATGATGATGCCGATCATCAGCGCGAACTGCTGGTACCGCTCAGGGACCCCGAACTTGGCCATGATGAGCAGGAAGATGAAGAGGTTGTCGACCGAGAGCGAGTACTCGGTCAACCAGCCTGCGTAGTACTCACCGGCGAGCTGACCGCCCGCGTAGTACCACATACCGATGCCGAAGAGGATCGCTGCGCCGACGTAGCACGAGAGCGCGATGGTCAGCTCGCGAGTCGACGGCCGGTGCGGCTTGCGCGCGATCCAGATGACGTCGAACGTGAGGATCAGGGCGGCGATGCCGATGGTCACCCACCAGACCCACGGGTCGAGGTTGAGCGTGGGTCCGTCGGCCGGGGGTGCGGTCGCGGTGAGAAGGGAAGTGATCATCGATACCTTGTGCAGAGAGGAGTGACGATCCGGTCGGTCTCCCCCACCTGCACGTGCAGGCCGGCTCCCCGGGTCCCGCATGGGCGGGACCGTGATGACGAGGATGCCGAGGGCGGGGTACTCCCCTCGCGGCGCCGCTCATCCTCTCACACGTTGCGCCCGGCGTCAGCGCCCCTTCGCCAGTGTCACCCGATCCGCACCCTGTCGTCTGCTCCTGGCCGTCTCGCCTACTCTCGCCGGTGTCGGCCATTGCCGACCGCCGGCGGAGGGAACGACAGCGGGCTGACCAGGCGACACCCGCCGGAGCGACCGACACAGTGGAGACTGGATGGGACCCGGATCTCAGGTCGCGGCACTCATCTGCCGGAGCTCCTTCTTCAGGTCGCCGATCTCGTCCCGGAGGCGGGCGGCGAGCTCGAAGTGCAGGTCGCCGGCGGCCTGGTGCATCTGGGTCGTC
>JAAYSB010000030.1 GCA_012518475.1 Intrasporangiaceae bacterium
ACGGCAGCATCACGACGGCGAGGATCCAGGTATAGACCGACGCGGCCCCCTGGCCCCCGCCGTGCTGTGTGGCGAGCCTCAGCGCGACGAGGGTCGCGATCTGCTGAGCGGCCAGTGCGAGCAGTCCGGCTCCCGCGAGCCGTCGGGCCCTGGCGGCATCGTCCCCGGTGAACCGCAGGGACGGACGGAACCGCCAGCCGGTGCGCCATGCGGGCAGCAGCAACGGCAGCGCGAGCGCGGCGACGCCGGCGGTGGTGCCCCAGCCGAGGAGGCTGACTGCGCGAGGAGGCAGATCGGTTGTCGCCCCTTCCGCGATGGAGCCATAGGCCGCATACGTCGCGATGACGACCAGGCTCGAGAGGAGCGGCGCGAGGGCGACAGCAGCGAAGCGCTGGTGGGCGTGCAGCAGACCGGAGAGCACGATGCCGATGCCGTAGAGAGGGATCTGGAGGGCGAAGATGCGCAGCATGGCCGTGCCCATGGGCACGCCGCCGTCGACGGCGGACCCGATGAGCAGACCGGTGATCGGTTCCGCGAGGACCCAGACGAGACCGGCCAGGGGCACCAGGATGACCAGGGCCCAGGTGAGCAGTGTCGAGGCGACTCCGAACGCCTCGTCCCGATCGCCCCGGCCGAGGTGTCCGGCGATGAGCGGAACGGTGAGTGCCGCCAGAGCACCTCCTGCGGCGACCTCGTGGACGACGTTCGGAACGGCGTTGACCGCGTTGTAGACGTCGCCGATGCCGGAGGCCCGAACGCTGTCTGCGAAGACGAGGACGCGCCCGAAGCCGGCGGCGCGAGCGACGAGAGTGAGGATCGCGATGAGCCCGGCCGCCCCGGCGATGCCGCCGGCGACGCGGCCGGCGCGCGCCCCTGTCATCGCGGGCGACCCCACCGGTCGAGCTCGCGGAGCACCGGAGTGCTCTCGATGACGCGGGTGAAGCTCACCTTCTCGGACGTCACGGTCAGTCCGGTGAGCAGGATGAGGCAGATGAGCCGCCCACGAGTCTCGAGCCGCTCGACCGCTGCCAGTCCGATCACTGCGCCGGCGGCATTTGCGCCGGTGTCCCCGAGCATCGACTCCCCACGCAGGTCGGGGACAACAGTGCCGACCGCTGCCCCCATGGCCGATGCGCTCGCCGTGGCACCGGCCCCGCCCAGGAGGGGGGCACCGGTGAGCAGGGCGACCTTGAGTGTGCGTCCCGGTCGCAGATCGAGCAGGTTGCCGAGGTTGGCGGCGGCGGCGATCGTGGCCCCACCGACGACGGTGTGAGCCCCCAGGCCTCGCCCCGCGGCACGGTCGGCGGCGGCGGCAGCGAGCAGGCCGCTCGCGCCGATCCCGAGGATCTTGACCGCGCCCGTGGTCACCTCACCGTGGGCGAGGGCGCCGAGGTGACCCCGCAGTCCCTTGCTGTCGGAGTCGCCCGCATGGTCGTCAAGGGCGCCGAAGGCTGCGCTGCCGAGGCTGGCGAGGGCCGCGGCCGGGGAGCCACCGGCAGCGGCACCGGCCGCGGCGCCGATGGCGTATGCCGGTCCCTCCCACAGCGTCACCGGGCGGCCGGCGTGATTGACCCGACGCCAGGTCAGCCCGCCGATGCGTCTCCGGTCCCGGCCCCATGCCATGAGGGCGGCTGCGGTCGCCCCGGCGACGACACCGGGGAGGATCCTTCGGATCACGGGGTCTCCGCCGGGAGCGGCGGAAGCAGGCCCGCGGTCCCGCCGAGCTGACCGTAGTGCCCGGTGCCCGGATCCTCGGTGTCCGAGTCCGAGTTCGCAGCGGCACTGAGGATCAACGGCAGAGCCGTGGTCCCGATCGGGGTGTCGATGTTGTCGAGGGTGGACACGGCGGCGCTGACGTCGGCGCTGTCCCGGATGGCGAGGATGAGCTGGGTCTGCGGGGTCGCCTGGTCGTCCACCGAGCCCACGACCGCGACCGGGTCGGCGTCCGCGAGCAGGGTCAGCAGACGGGTCCAGCCGTCGACGGCGACGGGGTCGAGCTCGGCCGTCTCGGGGGCGACAACGACCACGCCGCTCCCGAGACCGAGCGGTGCCGTCGTGTCGTGGCTGAGGAGACCGTGTGAGTCGAGGATCTCGAGGATGAGGGCACCGCGCTCGTCGAGGTCGGCCAGCAGCCCGAGCTCAGGGTTCGTCGGCCCATCCGTGCCGGCGTCCGCATCCGTGCCGGCGGCCGCATCTGCGTCCGTGCCAGAGTCCGCGTCCGTGCCAGCGCCACTTTCTGTCTGGAGACTGCCGGCGTCCCCAGCACCGTCGACGCTGTCCGCCCCATCGTCACCTCCGGCCTGCCCATCACCTGGACTCGCCTGGTCGTCCGGGCCTGTGGGTCCCACGGTCGGCTCAGACGGCGCAGTCGGCCCGATCGGGCCCTCCGGCGGCAGGTCCGCCGGTCCGGGGATCGGTGGACGACCAAGCGCCCACCCGAGTGCCAGCCCGATCACCTCGTCCGCAGAGGAACCGACGGGCACCTCGGTCGCGAACTGCTGGCGCAGGTCTCCGGCTGCGGCAGTTCGGTCTGCCTCATCCGGAGGATCGGCACTCACCCAGGACGGCTCCAGCCGTACCGTTGCCGGAATCTCGGCCCCCGCGTCGGCCAGTGAGGTTGCGGCAGCCTCGACCGAAGCGTCACTGGCTCCGGGGAGCACGAGAAGGCTCACAGAGTCGCCGGCAAGGAGGCCCTCCACGACCAGCGGGTGCAGCTCGGCAATGACCTCGTCCCGTGACGCCAGCTGCCCCTCGGCGTCGCTGAGATCGGCACGCAGCTCGTTGGCATCGTCCCGTAGGCGGGTGACCTCGGAGGTGAGGGTGTCGCCGATCGTGCCCTTGAGTGGACCAGCCCCGAGAACGATCCCGACAGCGAGAGCGAGGAAGACCGAAGCGATCGAGACGAGGTGATAGCGGAAGTCGATCACGCAAAGACTCCTTGGATGAGTGACCAGAAGGCATCCCACCAGGCATCGAGGCGGGCGCCGATCACCTGGAGGGCAGCCTGCCCGCCCGGTGTGGAGTACAGGGCTGCGAGCAGGGCGAGGAAGCCGAAGAGGAAGACGATGGACAGTGACCGAGTGCTGATGACCGGGCGGTACAGCCGGCTCACGCCCTTCGCGTCGACGAGCTTGGATCCGACCCGAAGCCGGGTGAGGAACGTGCTCGACATCCCCGACCTGCCCTTGTCGAGGAACTCCTCGAGTGTGGCGTGGGTGCCAACGGCAACGATGAGCGCCGCACCCTTGTCGTCAGCCAGCAGCATGGCGATGTCCTCACTCGTGCCGACGGCGGAGAAGATGACCGGCTCGACGCCGAGGGCGCGCACGCGCTCCGCCCCGGGGGCGCGTCCGTCGCGGTAGGCGTGGACGACGATCTCCGCTCCGGACGTCAGCGCCCGGTCCGACACCGAGTCCATGTCGCCGACGATGAGGTGCGGGGCCAGACCGGCCTCGAGGATGGCGTCGGCTCCCCCGTCGACACCGATGAGCACCGGCTGGTACTCGCGGATGTAGGAGCGGAGGATGGCCAGGTCCTCCTTGTAGTGGTGACCTCGAACGACGACGAGCGCATGCCGACCATCGAGGTCGGTCCGCACGTCGGGGACGCCGACGCCTTCGATGAGCAGGTCCCGCTCAGCCCGGAGGTAGTCGAGGGTGTTGGTCGCGAAGGCCTCGATCTGCTCGG
This sequence comes from Intrasporangiaceae bacterium, assembly GCA_012518475.1. GTDB lineage: Bacteria > Actinomycetota > Actinomycetes > Actinomycetales > Dermatophilaceae > F2B08. The sequence continues at coordinate 3,688 of JAAYSB010000030.1, forward strand.
CCATGGCGGAGCGGGCCTCGACCATGTCGGCTCGAATCTCCTCGAGGTCCAGCAGCCGGCCGCGGGCTATCTCGTCCTCGCCGACGAGGATCGCGCCGTCGTCGAGGCGGACCTCGGTGCCCTCCTTGATCCGGTCCATGATGTCCGGTCCGACGTTGTCGAGGATCGGGATCCCCGCAGCGAGGACGAGCTCCGGCCCCTGGTTCGGATAGCGACCGGTCATCGACCGGCTGGCATTGACGACGGCGGATGGGCGACAGGCGATGAGCGCGTCTGCGGACACCCGGTCGAGGTCCTCGTGGTCGATGATGGCGACCTCGCCGGCCTGCAGCCGCTTGGTCAGGTCCTTGGTCCGCGGGTCGATACGGGCGATGGACCGTCCGTTCGGGGATGTCTGCAACCGGCGCAGGGCAGCCGGCAGGCGCAGTGGCATGAGCTCCCCTCTCGGACATGGATAAAGAGCCGGCCGCTGAGCCGGCACGACGCATCTATGGTCGCACGACGTGGTCAGGAGTGCGCATCCGCGAGCAGCTCGCGGGCATGCTCCCGCGCCGCGTCGCTGACCGTTCCCGCCAGCAGACGGGCGATCTCGTCCTCCCGGGCCGCACCGGTCGCGGCTCGAACATCGCTCGCCGTCACGAGTCCGTCGGTCTCCTTGGCGACGACAAGATGGTGATCGGCGTAGGCAGCGACCTGGGCCAGGTGGGTGACGACAATCACCTGAGCCCGCTGGGCCAAGGCCGCGAGTCGGGCACCGACGGCCCGCGCCGCTGCCCCGCCGACACCGGCATCGACCTCGTCGAAGACGAACGTCGGCACCTCAGGTCCGTGCTGCCCCTCCCCGAGTGCGACCTCCAGCGCCAGCATGACGCGGGAGAGCTCACCTCCGGAGGCAGCACGGGTGATCGACCGCCCGGGCTCCCCCGGATTGGCCGCCAGGACGATCGTCACGTCGTCGGCCCCGTTCGGACCGGGGTCGGTTGCGCTGATCTCGATGGAGACGACCGCCGCTCCCATGGCCAGCTGGTGGAGCTCGGTCGTGACCTTCTCGCCGAGTCGCTCGGCGGCCTCGGCACGTGCCTCAGTGAGCAACGCGGCGGTCCTCGCCAGACTGACCTCGAGGGCGCCTTCCTCCTCCTCGAGCTCGGTGATGCGGTCGTCCGCCCCGCTCAGCTCGGCATGCCGTGCGGCAGCGGTCTCGGACCAACGGAGCACGTCGTCGAGGGTGGGTCCGTAGCGGCGAGTCAGTGCGGTGAGCTCCGCACGCCGTTCCTGGACGAACTCCAGTCGGGCCGGATCCAGCTCGATGTCGGCCGCATACCGACTGACGTCTGCGGCGAGGTCTACTGCCAGGTGACTGATCTCGGCAGCTCGTTCGGCCAGCCCGACAGCCGAGTCGTCGAGGGCGGCGATGCTCTCGAGGGCGGCTCTGGCGCGGGCGAGCAGGGTGAGGACCGATGGGTCCTCGGGCCCGTCGTCGTCGTGTCCGGCGACCGCAGTGTGGGCCTCGCCGACGTGCTGACGCAGCTCGTCAGCGTGACTGAGCCTCTCGTCCTCGGTCCGGAGGCTCTCGTCCTCCCCTGCGACCGGCGCGACCCGCTCGATCTGCTCCAGTCCGACCTGCAGACCCTCGAGCTCGACGACCCGGTCCCGCGCCTCCCCCCGCAACCGGCTCAGGGACGAGCGCACCGCACGGAGCCGGTCATAGACGTCCCGGTATGCGCGGAGCCGCTCACCGAGAACCTCCCCACCGAACCGGTCGAGCACCTCCCGGTGCTGCTCGGGGTCCCGGAGCCGCCACTGGTCCGCCTGGCCGTGCACGGCGATGAGGTGCTGCCCCACCTCGGCGAGAACGCCGACGGGCGCGGACCGGCCCCCGACGTAGGCACGTGAGCGTCCCTCTGCGGAAATGGTCCTCGCCAGGACGAGGCCGTCCTCGGCACTCCCACCGGCCTCCTGGGCACGCTGGGCTGCCGGGTGGGTGCTCGGGATATCGATGAGTCCGTCGACGGTGGCGGTCGTCGCCCCGGCGCGGACCAGACTGCTGTCCGCTCGGGCGCCGAAGAGCAGGAGAAGACCGCTGACGACCATCGTCTTGCCCGCGCCGGTCTCACCGGTGACGACGTTGAGCCCGGGATGCAGGGGAAGGGTCGCCTCGTCGATGACGCCGAGCCCGGAGATGCTGAGTTCAGCGAGCACTGCCGCGTCCTCGACCTCGCCAGCCGTGGACCGAGAGGTCGAACTTGGCCACGAGCCGATCGGTGAAGGGCGCCGACGAGAGTCGGGCGAAGCGCACCGGGTCCGGCGAGGTGCGCACCTCCAAGCGGGCACCTGGAGGTAGCTCCTGGGTCCGTCGACCGTCAGCCCAGACGACTCCGACACCTTCGGTGTCCGGGATGATCTCGACCGCGAGCTGCGATGAGGGCCCGACGACGAGGGGCCGGGCGAAGAGTGCGTGGGCGCTGAGCGGGACGAGCAGCATCGCCTCGACGTCCGGCCAGACGACGGGTCCGCCTGCCGAGAACGCGTAGGCCGTCGATCCTGTGGGCGTCGAGATGACGACGCCGTCGGCACCCCAGGTCGAGAGCGGGCGACCGTCGACCTCGACGGTGAGCTCGAGCATCCGCTCGCGGGCCGCCTTCTCGACACTGATCTCGTTGAGAGCCCAGTCCTCGAAGAAGACCTCTCCGGCGACATAGCCGGTCACCTCGAGAGCCAGCCGTTCCTCGACGGTGTAGTCGCGGGCCGCGATCCGGTCCACCGTGGCATCGAGCTCCTCGCGCTCAGCCTCGGCGAGGAAGCCGACATGCCCGAGGTTGACTCCGAGCAATGGAACTCCGCTCCCCCGGCCCAGCTCAGCGGCCCACAGCAGGGTGCCGTCGCCGCCGAGGACACAGATGAGCTCGCACCCAGCCGCCGGAGCAGCCGGGTCGGCGATCTGGACGGCAGGGTGGTTCCCGACCTCGAGACGCCCGACCTCCGCCTCGAGCAGGACACCACGCATCCCATCGACGTGGAGCCGGTCGAGGACCTTCCGGGTCAGACCCGGCATGTCCTCACGTTGGGGGTGACTGACGATCAGGACGCGACGGTCTGAACGCTCACTGCTCATCCGTGTTCTCCGTTCGTCGCGCTCGCTGTGGCGGCGATCAGGGCATCGATCCGCTCGCTCACAGAATCCCACGTCGTTCCGACACCGGGCTGCCCGGGGGTTCCGCAGGTGCTTCTCCGCAGCCAGGCGACGAACTCCATGTTCCCGTCCTGGCCCCGTGTCCGGCTGACCACGAGGTCCGCGAGGTGCAGTCCCGCGTCATGGGCGGCTTTGAGGACCGAGCGGAGGGCATCTCGACGCCACGTCCCGGGGCGGACGATGCCCCGTCCGTCCAGTCCGGATCTACCCACCTCGAACTGCGGCTTGATGAGGATCAGGAGGTCACCGTTCGGAACGGTGATCTCGGCGAGTCGCCCGATGACGAGAGTCAGGGAGATGAAGCTGAGGTCCGCGACCACCAGATCCACGGGACCGTCGATATCGGCGGCGGTCAGCTCGCGGGCGTTGCAGCCGAACAGGTCGCTGACCCGAGGGTCTTGACGTAGCGAGGCTGCCAGCTGGTCGTGCCCGACGTCGACGGCATAGACATGGACTGCACCGCGTTCGAGAAGGACCTGGGTGAACCCACCCGTGCACGCTCCGATGTCCGCGGCCCGGCGACCGGAGACCGTCGGTCCGCCGCCCGAGAGGTCCTCGAAGGCACCGAGAAGCTTGCCGGCCGCTCGCGAGACCCAGTGTGCGTCCAGGACGGTCCTCCCCGCCTGAGCCGCTGCCACGTCGAGGCTGATGACGTCGTCGCTCCCGACTGCAAGAGCCGGCTTGAGAGCAACCACCCCGGCCACTCGTACGACCCCGTGCTCGACAAGGTCACGGGCATGGCCGCGGCTGCGAGCCAGACCGCGAGCGACGAGCTCCTGGTCGAGCCGGGTCACTCGCCGAGGTTGGCCAGGCGCCCCTGCAGGGTGCGTTGCAGGGCCTCGGCGGCCTCCACGTGACCGTCGAGATCCGCCACGTCAACCGCGTCGAGATCACGCAGGGCAGCGTCGATGACGATGTCCCCGGTCTCCACCGGCAGGTCCGGCCCCGGCGCCTGCGCCTCGGTCGCAACATCGAGATCCGGCTCCGCGTCGGCGTCCGAACCCCACTCAGGCATCGGTTGCGGTGGCCTTCTTGGTCGCCGGGGCCGTAGCGGTGGACTTCTTGGCAGCCGACGTCTTAGCAGCCGACGTCTTAGCAGCCGAGGTCTTCGTCGCCGGGGTCCGCGTGGACGTCGACCTCCTGGCCGTCGAGGTCTTGGCCGTGGACTTCTTCGCCGTCGACGTCTTCGCTGCCGCAGTCTTCGCGGTCGAAGCCTTCTTCGCCGGGGTCCGCGTGGACGTCGACCTCTTCGCCGTCGAGGCCTTGGCCGTGGACTTCTTCGCCGTGGACTTCTTGACCGTCGAGGCCCTCTTGGCGGTCGGGGCGGCCTTCGGCTTCGAAGCGCCGGTCAGGCCAGTGGCCTGCCCGGCGTCGGCCATCAGGGTCAGAGCCTCATCCGCGGCAGCCTCTCCGGCCTCCTTGGTGCCCTTGGCGACCCGTGCAGCGCCCCCGGTCGCCCGTGCGGTCGCCGCGGTGACTCCGCTCGCGACCAGACCACGCAGCTCGTCGAGCTGCTTCTGCATCCGCGAGATGGTCTCCTGCGCCTGGCCGAGCTCGGAAGCGGTGCGGGCCTCCGCCTTGGCGACTGCGTCCTCGACCTCGCTCCGAATGAGCTTGATGACCTGCTTGCGGTTGCTCTCTGCAGCGTCGATGAGCTCTTCAGCGATCTTGGCGATCTTCTTCTGCGTCTTCTTGCGCTTGGTCTTGCCCTCGATGCCGGACAGTGCGACGAGGTCGGCTGCGGCCTCCTTCGCCTTGGACCTGGACGTCTCCCCCAGTCCCGAGGCGAGCTGGACATAGGACTTCACTGCGTCGATCATGATGGCTTCCTACCTTCACGGGTATTGGCGATGCGCGGACGGAGCCGCTGTGATCAGCCAACGCTATCTCAGTGAACCCTAGGGAGACAGGAGAACGAGTCGGTCCAGATCTCTGAGGTCGTCGACGATCAGGCTAGGTCGTTGGTGGACGGGGGCGAGCTGGGCTGAGGTCCGGGAGTCGACACCCGTGAGCACAAGGACTGATGCAGAGCCCGCGGCGTTGGCACCTTCGATGTCGGTATCGAGCCGGTCACCGATACCGATGATCGCGCTGGGTGGCACGCCGACACGCTCAGCGGCGACGAGGTACAGGTCGGGAAACGGCTTGCCGCACACCCGATCTGGTTGCTTCCCTGCAGCCTGGGCAACCGCCCGGACGAGGGTGCCGTTGCCCGGCGCGATGCCCCGCGCCAGAGGGATCGTCAGGTCGGTGTTGGTGGCGACCCACCAGGCACCCTGTTGGACCGCTATCGCAGCATCGGCAAGCTGCGCCATAGTCACCTCGGGGCCGTAGCCCTGCATCACCGCCTCGCAGACCGCGTCCCCGTCACGGGTAGGTCGCAGACCGGCTTCGAGGAGCGCGGCCTCCACGCCTTCTCCCCCGACCGCGAGAACCGTCGCTTCGGGCATCCGGGCAGCGATGGCTGCCGCGCCGGCCTGGGCGCTTGTGATCACGTCCTCGGCCTGGACGTCGAGTCCGAGGTCGCGCAGGTGCTCGGCGACGGTTTCTGGAGGCCGGGCGGCGTTGTTGGTCGCATACACGACCGGAACGGTGACCCGACGCAGCGCTGCAACGGCGTGAGGCACCGCCTCTCGACCGCGATAGACCACACCGTCGAGATCGCAGACGATGGCTCCGACGTCTGTCGGCGCGGGCAGCGCGACCGGACCCGGGCTCACTCCTCGTCGTCCCAGTCGACGACGACCCCGTCGAGATCCGCGAGGCGGTCGCTGGCGTCGGTGACCAGGTCCTGGTCAGCGTCGAGGGCCTTGGCGAAGAGATCGCGGGCCTGGTCGACCTGGCCGCGGGAGAGCGCGACCTCGGCCTGCGCATAGAACAGTCGAGCAGCCCAGTCCTGCTGCCTGGCCAACCGAGCCGCAGGGATCTGCAGGGCCACGTCGGCAGCCTCGAGCTGACCGAGGTCTCGGCGAATGCCCGAGACGACGATGGCCAGTTCAACCTTGTCCTCAATCGCCAGTGCCCCGACCTCCGCCGATGCAGCAAGGTCCAGGGCCCGTTCGACCCGCCCCAGCCCACGCTCACAGTCGACCATGAGCGGCAGTAGATGGTTCGAGCCGCTGAGGCGCTTCACAGTGCGGAACTCACTGAGGGCCCGGGCATAGTCGCCCATCCGGTACGCCACCATGCCGAGGGCCTCCCGAGCGGCCGGGACCCGTCCGGCGCGACGCGCCGCTGTCTCGGCGTGGGCCAGGGCGCCGTCCAGGTCGTCCGCCGCGAGGAGCGCAGCCACCATGACCAGGTGCTGGGCCACGCCCTCGGCATTCTCCTTGCTCAGGGTGCGGAGCTGCTGGTGGACGCCGCGGTCGAGTTCCTTGCCCGTGACATCATCGGGGATCGCCGGATCCGGAAGACGAGGCTTCTTCGGAGCGAGTCTGGAGCCACCGCGGCGTTCACTGTTGTCGAAGTCGCCGACGGCACGTTCGCGCCGCGGCCCTGGTCCGGCGTCACGTCGATCCGGTCCTGCACCCCGTCCGCGCTCACCGGGACGGCCTGCGCGACGGTCTCGGTCCCCCTCCCGAGATCCCCGAAAGCCGCGGCCTCGCTCGTCACTGCCCCCACCGGCCCGGCCCCCACCGGCCCGGCCGCCACGACCCTGGCCACCGTCCCGCCACTGACGCCGCTCACCGCCGTCACCCTGCTGGCTACGGCCGGCGTCATCGCGTCGTGACGGACCGCCATCATCGCGACGCTCACGATCACCATTGCGTTCAGTCACCAGATCAGTCCTTCGTGTTGTGCTCGGCAGTGCCGGCCTCCTCGCCACAGTACGAGGAAACCCTACAGAAACGACAAAGGGCCCATCCGAATGGATGGGCCCTTTGCGAAAGTATGTCCGGCTGCGTCCTACTCTCCCACACCGTCACCAGTGCAGTACCATCGGCGCTGAAGGGCTTAGCTTCCGGGTTCGGAATGGAGCCGGGCGTTTCCCCTTCGCTATGACAGCCGAAACTCTATGGAGATATCAATCGTTCCCGACCATACCTCGGGAACTGCACAGTGGACGCGAAGAATCTAGATAATCATAAAGATTGTGTGTATCAAGTTATCGGCTTATTAGTACCAGTCAGCTACATGCATTACTGCACTTCCACATCTGGCCTATCAACCCGGTAGTCTACCCGGGAGCCTCTCGAACCGAAGTTCATGGAAACCTCATCTTGAAGCGTGCTTCCCGCTTAGATGCTTTCAGCGGTTATCACTTCCGAACGTAGCTAATCAGCCGTGCCCTTGGCAGGACAACTGACACACCAGAGGTTCGTCCACCCCGGTCCTCTCGTACTAGGGGCAGCACTTCTCAAGTTTCCTACGCGCACAGAGGATAGGGACCGAACTGTCTCACGACGTTCTAAACCCAGCTCGCGTACCGCTTTAATGGGCGAACAGCCCAACCCTTGGGAGCGACTCC
>JAAYSB010000031.1 GCA_012518475.1 Intrasporangiaceae bacterium
AAGGTCGGCGCGCACACCGAGGTTGAGCTCAAGGAGAAGAAGCACCGCATCGAGGACGCCATCTCGGCGACCCGCGCGGCCATCGAGGAGGGCATCGTCGCCGGTGGTGGCTCGGCCCTCATCCAGGCCGTCAAGGTCATCGACGACCTCGGTCTCGAGGGTGACGAGCTCGTCGGCGCCCGCATCGTCCAGAAAGCCGCGGCCGAGCCGCTGCGCTGGATCGCGGAGAACGCCGGCCTGCAGGGCTACGTCGCCGTCGCCAAGGTCCAGGACCTCGATCCGGGTCAGGGCCTCAACGCCGCGACCGGTGAGTACGAGGACCTCGTCAAGGCCGGTGTCATCGACCCGGTCAAGGTGACCCGCAGCGCGCTGCGCAACGCCGAGTCCATCGCCTCCATGGTTCTCACGACGGACACCCTCGTCGTCGAGAAGCCGGAGGAGGAGCCGGCTCCGGCTGGTGGCCACGGCCACGGGCACGGTCACTGAGACCCGTCTCGCCTGGTGTGTTGTATGGCGACATGCAGGGAAGCGGTCCGTTTCCTCTGCATGTCGCCATACAACAACGGGACAGCAGGCCCTGAGGCCGGCTGACTCAGCCCGACGCTGATGCCGCGTCCACCATCCGGTGGGCGCGGCATCAGCGTTCTCACAGACATCCGCGCTGGGGATACCCTCCGACGGTGGACAGCCCGCCCGTGCTCCTGCACATCACGACCGCAGCGCCGTGGCGGATGGCGCTGGACGCCGGCTCCTACATCGCACCCTCCCTCCTCGGGGCGGAAGGCTTCATCCACCTCTCCAGACCCGACCAGGTGCACCTGCCCGCCAACGCGCTCTATGCCGGGCGATCGGCCCTGATCCTGCTCGTCATCGACCCGGCCCGCGTCACCGGTGAGATCCGGTGGGAGCCGGGGCAGCCGAGCGATCCGGAGTCGATGCGCTTCCCGCACCTCTACGGGTCGCTGCCTGTCTCGGCGGTGACGAGCGTCTTGCCCTGGCGCCCCGGGCCCGAGGGGTTCTCGCCCCCTACGCGCCTGCCCCACCCTGAGGACCATGCGGCCCGGGCCGCGGCATTCGAGCCGAGTCTGGTCCAGCGACGGGCCCCGTTCGTCCGCCTGCTCCCCGGTGGCTTCGTACTGCGCGATCCACGCGTCCGGGCCTCGCACGAGCACAACTGTCTCTGGCTGGCGGGAGAGCGGGGAGCCGCCGAGATCCGCGATCTCGCGGACCAGCACCTCGCGGGCCTGCCGTTCCGCCGGGTTGTTCTCGACCACGCACCTCCGGCCGACCTGGGCTGGTCGATCGAAGAGGAGCGGATCATGGTGCTCGACCTGTCCGGGGACGACGCGGACGAGATGTCGACCGGGGCCGACGTCACCCCGGTCACCACCGAGGTCATGGACCGACTGTGGCGCTCTCAGTGGCGCGCCGCTCTTCCCGGGGTCTCGGAGTCCGCCATCGACGACCTCGTCCACCGCGAGCCGCTCGCCAACGTGCCGGTGCGGGTCGTCGACCTGGCGGTGCTCGACGGCGGTGACCCCGTCTCCAGCGCGCAGCTGCGGATCGACGGTGCGACTGCGGCCCTCGAGGCCGTCATGACCCGAGAGGATCACCAGGGCAGGGGTCTGGCGAGGGCAGTGGTGGCTGATGCGAACGCGCGAGCACGGGCAGCGGGATGTGACCTGCTCTGGCTCTCCGCCGCAGCCGACGGCTGGCCCAGGAACTGGTATGCGCGGCTCGGCTTCCAGGACGTCGGCGCCCGGTGGGTCGTCACGCGAGCGGATTGATCGTCCGCGCGAGGCCTGCCTAGAGTGTGCACTCGGGAGGGAGACCATCGCAGTGCAGGGAACCGCCGGCCAGGAGCCGCCGCAGATCTCCGGCCTGACCTTCGAGCGCCGTCTCGGTCAGGGCGGGTTCGCCGATGTGTTCCTGTACCGGCAGGAGCTGCCGAGCATGCGCGTCGCGGTCAAGGTGCTGCGCGAGGCGAGGGCCAACCTGCGCGACCGGCTCATCGCCGAGGCCAACACGATGGCCGAGCTCGCGGAGCACCCGTTCATCGCCTCGATCCTGCGGGCCGGGGTTACCGACGACGGTCGGCCCTATCTCGTCATGAGCTACTACCCCCGACCCAACCTCGCCGAGCGGGTCCGACGGCACCCGCTGTCGGTGCCCGAGGTGCTGCGCACCGGGATACAGCTGGCCACCGCCGTGGAGACCGCGCACCGGGCCGACATCCTGCACCGCGACATCAAGCCGGCGAACGTCCTCGTGTCCGGCTACGGGTCCCCGGCGCTTGCAGACTTCGGGATCTCCGGGCGGGCTGCGACCGTCGATGACC
>JAAYSB010000321.1 GCA_012518475.1 Intrasporangiaceae bacterium
GTCACGACGGCGAGCCCGGTCGCGAGCGCCATGGCCCGCCGGTCCCCGATCCGGTCGATGAGCAGCCCGACCGGGACCGTGCTGAGGAGCGCGGCCGCCCCCATCATCGCGACGATGGCGCTCGCGAGCGCGTCACTCGCCCCGAGCTGGAGAGCGGCGAGGACGAGGACCGGCACCATCGCGCCGAGCGCGACGCCGAGGAGGAAGGATGGGACGAGAACGGGCCAGAGGATGAGCCGGTACACCGTTCCGCCCTCCCCAGCCACCGTTTATCTTGACGTCAAGACAATAGCCGCTGGGCGCATACCCCATCGGTGTCGTTGCACGGACGTAGCCTCGGTGGATGCGCCTGCCCAGCCATCCGCTCACCAAGACCCTCGCCCTGGTCTCCGTCGGCTACGTCACCGTCATGGCTCTGACGCCCGAACGCCTCACGAAGCAGCTCGGCGGGCAGGTCAGCCGGTCCGAGGCCGAGCACCTGACGAAGACGTGGGCGGGTCGTGATCTGCCCGTCTGTGCGCTCGCCCTCGCCGGTCCGGACTCGGCCGTCCCCTATGCCGTGGGACTGCGGATCGCCGCAGACATCACCGATGCCGTCACCCTCGGGACGGCGACGACCGGCAAGGCCCGCACCGCGGTGCTCGCGACGACCGGAGGGTGGGGGCTGGCCCAGCTCGCGGCCTTCCTCATCGACCGCAGAACCGGTTCCGCGCGCGAGTAGGGTGGACCGAACACGTCACCGACGACGCCGACGGGAGCAGACGATATGGACGACGCCCGGCAGAGCCAGCCTTCGGCGGTTCGGGAGCACGACGTGCGGCAGCTCGCCCAGCGGCACCTCGGCGAGCGTGGTGCCCTCATGCCGATCCTCCATGAGGTCGTCGACCGGCTCGGCTATGTCGCCGAGGAGGACATCCCCGTCATCGCCGACGTCCTCAACCTCTCGCGAGCCGACGTCCACGGCGTCGTGACCTTCTATCACGACTTCCGCCGCACTCCCCCGCCTGCGCGGCAGGTCCAGCTCTGTCGCGGCGAGGCCTGCCAGTCGGTCGGTGCCGAGGACCTGTATGCGTCGGTCACCTCGACCTATGCCCACGCCCCCGAGGTCGAGGTGCGTGAGGTGTTCTGCCTGGGCAACTGCGCGCTCGGGCCGTCGGGTCTGCTGGACGGTCGCCTGGTCGGTCGGCTCACCCCCGAGCGGGTCGCCGCGCTCGTCGGTGCGGAGTCGTCGTCATGACGACCGTCTGGGTGCCGTGCGATGCGGCGGCTGTCTCGGTCGGCGCCGACGAGGTCGCCGACGCCTTCGCCGCCGCGGGAGCGACGGTGCGGCGCAACGGATCTCGCGGGATGCTCTGGCTCGAGCCACTCGTCGAGGTCGAGACCGACGGCGTGCGGATGGGGTATGCGAATGTCACCCCCGCCGACGTCCCTGACGTCCTCACCGGGTCGGCCGAGTCGATCGGAGCGGTCGAGGACCACGAGTGGCTCACCGCGCAGAAGCGCGTCACCTTCGCCCGGGTCGGGGTCATCGAGCCGACCGACATCGCCGCCTATCAGGAGCACGGTGGGTATGCGGGCCTGACCCGAGCCCTCGCGATGGACCCGGCCGCGGTGGTCCAGGAGGTCATCGAGTCCGGTCTGCGGGGCCGTGGCGGTGCCGGGTTCCCCACCGGGATCAAGTGGGAGACGGTGCGGAGCGCCTCCGCTGATCTGAAGTTCGTCGCGTGCAACGCCGACGAGGGCGACAGTGGGACCTTCGCCGACCGGATGCTGATGGAGGGCGACCCGTTCTCGCTCATCGAGGGCATGACGATCGCTGCGCACGCGGTCGGAGCGAGCGAGGGCTACATCTATATCCGCAGCGAGTACCCGCACGCGATCGCGACGTTCCGGCGGGCCATCGAGATCGCCTATGCCCACGGGTTCCTCGGTCAGGGCATCCGTGGCAGCGACCTGTCCTTCGACCTGCACGTGCGGGTCGGCGCGGGGGCGTACATCTGCGGCGAGGAGACCTCGATGCTCGACAGCCTCGAGGGGCGCCGGGGCGAGGTGCGCGCCAAGCCGCCGATCCCGGCGCTCGAGGGGCTGTGGGGGAAGCCGACGGTCGTCAACAACGTCATCTCGCTGGCGACGGTGCCGATGATCCTCGCCGACGGCGGGGCGGCCTACGGGAGTCTCGGCTTCGAGAAGTCCCGCGGCACGTCGGTGTTCCAGCTGGCCGGGAACGTGCGGCGGGGCGGCATCGTCGAGCTGGAGTTCGGCATACCGATCCGGGATCTCGTCGCCGGGTTCGGGGGCGGGACACGCTCCGGGCGGCCGATCAAGGCGGTCCAGATCGGTGGACCGCTCGGGGCGTATGTCCCGCCGGAGCAGTTCGACCTCGAGCTCGCCTACGAGACCCTCGCCGAGAACGACGCGATGATCGGCCACGGCGGGGTCGTGGTCTTCGACGACACGATGGACGCCTCGGCGATGGCCCGCTTCGCGATGGAGTTCTGCGCGAAGGAGTCGTGCGGCAAGTGCACCCCGTGCCGGATCGGGTCGGTGCGCGGGACCGAGGTCATCGACCGGATCACCGGCGCGACCGACGACGGGGTGCGGCGCACGCAGCTGACGATCCTCGACGAGCTGTGCACGACGATGGCCAAGGGTTCGCTGTGCGCGATGGGTGGGCTCACCCCGATGCCGGTGCGCAGCGCTCTCAAACACTTCCCCGAGGACTTCGGGATCACGGAGCATGCGGACGCGGACGCGAGCGCGGCTGCTGAGTCCGCCGGCGATATCGAATCGGCCACTGAGGCGACTGGAGGTGCCCGGCCATGACCATTCTCGAACCTGACCTGAGGGCTCTGCTGCGGGAGCGGGACTACGGGACCCCGGCGGTCTCGTCCGAGACCACGGTGAGCGTGACGATCGACGGGCGCTCCGTGACCGTGCCGGAGGGCACGTCGGTCATGCGGGCCGCCGCCGAGGCCGGGATCGACATCCCCAGGCTGTGCGCGACCGACTCGCTCAAGGCATTCGGCTCGTGCCGGCTCTGCCTCGTCGAGGTCGAGGGCGGCAAGGGCACCCCGGCGTCGTGCACGACCCCGTGCGGTGACGGCATGGTCGTCTCGACCCAGACCGAGCAGGTCCGCGACCTGCGCCGTGGGGTCATGGAGCTCTATCTGTCCGACCACCCCGAGGACTGCGCCGGCTGCGAGCGGGGCAACTGCGAGATGCAGGCGCTCGCCGTCACGACCGGCGTGGCCGAGGTGCGGTACGGGCGGGACGGCGCGAACCACCTGACCGACTCCCCGGACCTGTCCAATCCCTACTTCGCCTATGACCCGGCTGCGTGCATCGTCTGCTCGCGGTGTGTGCGGGCCTGCTCGGACATCCAGGGCACGTTCGCCCTGACGGTCGACGGACGCGGCTTCGACTCGCGGATCGTGCCGGGGCCGACGAGCTTCCTCGAGTCCGAGTGCGTCTCGTGTGGGGCGTGCGTGCAGGCGTGCCCGACCGATGCGCTGACCGAGACCTCGGTCATCTCGCTCGGCATGCCGACCCGGTCGGTCATCACGACCTGCGCATACTGCGGGGTCGGGTGCTCGTTCAAGGCCGAGGTCAAGGACGCTGTGCCCGTCGCGAGCGATGCTGCGTCCGACTCTGGTGCCGCTGCCGCCGCTTCTCCCGAGGTCGTGCGGATGATGCCGTGGAAGGACGGCGGCGCGAACGAGGGGCACTCGTGCGTCAAGGGCCGCTTCGCCTTCGGCTATGCCTCCCACCCCGACCGACAGATGAACCCGATGGTGCGCGAGTCGATCGACGACGAGTGGCGTGTGGTGTCGTGGAAGGAGGCGATCGAGACCGCCGCCCGCGGCTTCATGGCGATCCAGGCGCAGCACGGTGGCGGGGCGATCGGCGGCATCTCCTCCTCGCGGTGCACGAACGAGGAGGTCTATGTCGTCCAGAAGATGGTGCGAGCAGCCTTCGGCAACAACAACATCGACACCTGCGCGCGGGTGTGCCACTCCCCCACGGGCTACGGGCTGAACCAGACCTTCGGCACCTCCGCCGGGACGCAGGACTTCAAGTCCGTTGAGGAAGCCGACGTCATCCTCCTCATCGGGGCAAACCCGACCGACGCCCACCCTGTGTTCGCGTCACGGATGAAGCAGCGCCTGAGGCAGGGTGCGCAGATCATCGTTGCCGACCCGCGGCGGATCGACCTCGTCCGTTCCCCGCACATCGAGGCCGCGCACCACCTGCCGGTGCGCCCGGGCACGAACGTCGCCTTCGTCAACGCGATGGCGCACGTCACCGTCACCGAAGGGCTGCACGACATCGAGTTCCTCCGGGAGCGGTGCGAGGACGTCGACGCGTATCTGGAGTTCATCGCCCGACCCGAGCACGCGCCCGAGGCGGTCGAGGAGATCACCGGCATCCCCGCCGGCGACCTGCGCTCCGCTGCCCGGCTGTTTGCGACGGCCGACAACGCCGCGATCTACTACGGCCTCGGGGTGACCGAGCACAGCCAGGGATCGACGATGGTCATGGGCATGGCCAACCTCGCGATGGTCACCGGCAACATCGGCCGCGAGGGCGTCGGCGTCAACCCGCTGCGCGGGCAGAACAACGTCCAGGGCTCGTGCGACATGGGTTCCTTCCCGCACGAGCTGCCGGGCTATCGGCACGTCTCGCGGCCGGAGGTCCGCTCGATCTACGAGACCCTCTGGGGGGTGCCGATCCAGGCGGAACCGGGCCTGCGCATACCCAATATGTTCGACTCGGCGATCGGTGGATCGTTCAA
>JAAYSB010000322.1 GCA_012518475.1 Intrasporangiaceae bacterium
CTTCCCGGTCCCTGTCCTGTTCATCATCGGTGCCGTCCTGCTCCTCCTGGTTGTGGCCTTCATCTGGTCCGAGAAGCGCGAGCGGGACCGCCAGGCGCTCCTCGCTGCGGAGCCGACCGTGGATGAGATCGACCCGTTCGCGGGCGGTTTCCCCGTCCCGCCGCTGCCCGGCCAGCGGCTCGTCGAGAGCCGCGGCGCGCATACCCCCTCAGCAACCTCATCCTCGAGCACCGGAGATGACGCTCCCGTCATCGTCTCGGGCAAGGAGAACTGATCCATGGCTGACAACACTGAGCTCGAACGGCACTCCGGCCGGCCCGTGGAGGAGGAGCCTGGTCTGCTCTCCTCGGTCGCCGGGTTCGGGGTGACCTTCGCGACGATGTTCCGCAAGGTCGTCACCGAGTCCTACCCCGAGGACCGGCGGCCGACCCAGCCCCGCTTCCACGGACGTCACCAGCTCAACCGCCATCCGGACGGGCTGGAGAAGTGCGTGGGCTGCGAGCTGTGTGCGTGGGCCTGCCCGGCGGACGCGATCTTCGTCCAGGGTGCCGACAATGATGACACCCCGATCGAGATGGGCGGCACCGGCCGCTTCTCGCCCGGGGAGCGCTACGGTCGCGTCTACCAGATCAACTACCTGCGCTGCATCTTCTGCGGACTCTGTATCGAGGCCTGCCCGACGCGCGCCCTGACGATGACGAACTTCTACGAGCTCGCCGACGACAACCGCGGTGATCTGATCTTCACCAAGGAGCAGCTGCTCGCTCCGCTCCAGGAGGGCATGCTGCCGCCGCCGTTCCCCATGTCCGAGGGGATGGAGGAGCGCGACTACTACCAGGGCAAGGTCGCGTCCGCGAGCGACACCCAGCGGGCGTATGTCGAGGAGTACGCCGCGAGCGCCCCGACTGTCGAAGAGGAGACGGCCCAGTGATGAGCATGCTCACGGCCCAGGTCGCCACCCAGCTCCAGATCGGAGCGGGGGAGACCACCATGTTCTGGATCCTCGGACCGATCAGCGTCATCCTCGCTCTCGGCCTTCTCTTCGCCCGCAAGTCCGTGCACGCCGCCCTCTGCATGGTCGGCGTCATGCTCATCGCCGGCGTGTTCTACATCGCCAACGAGGCGCAGTTCGTCGGCATCATCCAGATCGTCGTCTACTCCGGCGCGGTGATGATGCTCTTCCTCTTCGTCGTCATGCTCGTCGGCATCGACGCCTCCGACTCGCTCATCGAGACGATCAAGGGACAGCGACTGCTGACGGTCCTGGCCGCACTCGGCCTCCTCGTCCTTCTCACTCTGACCATCGGTCGCGTCACCTGGGGCGAGTCGGCCGGTCTGGCCACGATCAACGAGCAGACCGGCAACGTCACCGGCCTGGCCTACCTCATCTTCGGCCGGTACATGTGGCTCTTCCAGACCAGCGCTCTCCTGCTCGTCGTCGCCTCCGTGGCCGCCATGGTCCTCGCCCACCGCACCAGGATCGCTGCGGCGCCGAACCAGCGGACCTGGGCCGAGCGCCGCTTCCGCGAGGGGCGGCACGTCGCCGGCCTGCCCGCCCCCGGCGTGTATGCGCGCCACAACGCCGTCGACACCCCCGCCCTACTTCCGGACGGCACCCCGTCCGAGCTGTCCGTCTCCCGTGTGCTCACCGCGCGGTCGCAGATCTCGGACCCCGAGATCTACTCCGACGCCGAGCACGACCGGGACCGTGAGATCGAGGAAGGTCGCGAGCGATGAGCCTCGTCAACTACATCTATCTGTCGACGATCCTCTTCACGATCGGCGCTGCCGTCGTCCTGACGAGGCGCAACGCCATCATCGTCTTCATGGGTGTCGAGCTCATGCTCAACGCCGCCAACCTGGCCTTCATCACCTTCGCCCGCATGCACGGGAGCCTCGATGGTCAGGTCATTGCCCTCTTCGTCATGGTCGTCGCGGCCGCTGAGGTCGTCGTCGGCCTTGCGATCATCATGATGATCTTCCGTTCGCGTCGCTCGGCCTCGATCGACAACGCCAACCTGCTCAAGGCATAAGGAGCACATCGGTGACACCCCTCGTGACTGCGAGCGCCGCCCAGACGGCGGGCCAGGGCCCAGGCTATGCCTGGCTGCTCATCGGCCTGCCCCTGCTCGGCGCCGCCATTCTCCTGCTCGGTGGGCGGCGGACCAACTCCTTCGGACCGCTGCTGGCGACCATCCTGTCCTGGGCGAGCTTCGTGGTGGCTCTGCCCCTGCTGTTCTCCATGCTGGGGCGCGCGCCGGAGGACCGAGCAGTCGAGCACATTCTCTTCTCGTGGATCCCGGCCGGCGCCTTCCAGCTCGATGCCGGACTGCTGCTGGACCCGCTGTCGATCTCGTTCGTCCTGCTCATCACGTTCGTCGGGTCGCTCATCCACGTGTACTCACTCGGGTACATGAAGGACGACCCCAGCCACGTGCGGGCCTCGGGTCAGCCGCTCACCGACTGGCAGCTCGAGCAGGAGCCGTCGGACAAGCGCCGGTTCTTCGCCTACCTGAACCTCTTCGTCGCGGCGATGCTCCTGCTCATCCTCGCCAACTCCTACGCGTTGCTCTTCGTCGGCTGGGAGGGCGTGGGGCTGGCGTCGTACCTGCTCATCGGCTTCTGGAACCAGAACCGCGCCTATGCGACCGCACAGAACAAGGCCTTCATCGTCAACCGCGTCGGTGACATGGGTGTCCTCGCCGCGATGATGGCGATGTTCGCTGCCTTCGGCGCTGTCGACTACGCCTCGGTCGCCGTCGGTGCCGAGAACGCGAGCACCGGTGTCCTTGTGATGCTCGGTCTGCTGCTGCTGTTCGGTGCCACCGCCAAGTCGGCCCAGTTCCCGCTGCAGAGCTGGCTCGGGGACGCCATGGCGGGTCCCACCCCGGTGTCGGCGCTCATTCACGCCGCGACGATGGTGACCGCGGGCGTCTACCTCGTCGTCCGCAGTGCCCCCATCTTCGACAACGCTCCGGCGGCGCAGACCGCGGTCGCCGTCATCGGTGCGATCACCCTCCTCTACGGTGCGATCGTCGGTCTGGCCAAGGACGACATCAAGAAGGCACTGGCAGCCTCGACCATGTCCCAGATCGGCTACATGATGCTCGCCGCGGGACTGGGCCCGATCGGCTACGTCTACGCGATCATGCACCTGCTCACCCACGGCTTCTTCAAGGCCGGTATGTTCCTCGGCGCAGGCTCGGTCATGCACGGCATGAAGGACGAGGTCAACATGCGCCGCTTCGGTGGGCTGTCCGGCTTCATGAAGATCACGTGGATCACCTTCGGCCTCGGCTGGCTCGCCATCATCGGTGTCCCGCCCTTCGCAGGCTTCTGGTCCAAGGACGGGGTCATCGAGTCCGCCTTCGTCGGTGAAGGCATCAAGCCGTGGCTGCTCGGTGGAGCCGCCCTCATCGGCGCCGGCATCACCGCGTTCTACATGACCCGCCTGTTCGCGATGACCTTCCACGGCAAGGCCCGCTGGGACGACCGGGAGTACCACCCGCACGAGTCCCCGCTGACGATGACCGTCCCGATGATGATCCTCGCGGTCGGCTCGGCCTCGCTCGGACTGATCCTCTACTTCGGCGGGTTCAAGACCTTCCTCGA
>JAAYSB010000323.1 GCA_012518475.1 Intrasporangiaceae bacterium
CGGCAGCGTGTGCCGCGCTGTCGTCTCCGGCCGGTCAGAGGGTCGGGATCATCACCGGCTTCTATGTTCCCCGCGCCGACCAGCCGGCCGCCGAGACCGATGGGCCTCTGGGCACCGCCGTGCTCGCGCAGGTGCTCACCGGGCTGAGCGCGGAGGTCGAGGTCGTCACCGACAGCGCCTGTCACCCGGTCGTCGCCGCGGCGCTGGCTGCTGCCGGCGTCCCCGGGTCGCTGCGGCCGGCGTGGCCGGACGTGGATGCATCCGGTTGGACGCATGTTGTCGCGATCGAGCGCGTCGGGCACGGCGCGGACGGCCGTCATCGCAACATGCTCGGGGACGACATCAGCGACGTGACTCCCCCGGTCGACATCATGTTCGAGGAGCTCAGCATCCCGAAGACGGCGATCGGCGACGGCGGGAACGAGGTCGGAATGGGGCGCCTCGACCCCGAGCTCATCGACGCGACAGTCCATCTCGGTGAGACGATCCGGTCGATCGTGGACTGTGACCACCTCATCGTGGGCGGCACCTCGAACTGGGGGGCGCACGCCCTCGCGGCGCTCCTCGCCGCTCAGACGGGCATCGATGCGCCCGCTCTCACTGAGGCAGGCTCGCGGGCGATCCTCGACGCCATGGTCGCGGCCGGGTCGGTCGACGGCGTCACGGCCGAGAACGTGCCGACCGTCGACGGGTTGTCGTGGGGGGACTACTGGGCCGTCGCTGAGCAGATCAACCGCCGTCTCGACGAGGCCCGGTGACCACGAGCGCAGTCCTGGCGGTCATCTCGATCACCGCCGTCGTCTGGATCGTCATGTCCGTGCGCTCCACTCGGCTCCAGGCGGCGATCTACAGCTTCCCCATCCCGATGACGATCGCCCTGCTCGCCACCCCGAACCGGGACCCGGCGGGAGCGTTCCTCGGCGTCCCCCTCCTCGCGAGCTTCCTCTTCATCATCGCCCTGCTCGTCCACCGGACCGGACGGATCGTGGCGGTCCTCGCTGCCCTGATCGTCTACATCGCAGTCGCAGCCGCCATCCATCGCTGGGTCGATCTCGGCGCCGGGACCGCACTCGCCATGGCCGTAGCCCTCCTCGCAGTGTTCGCCGTGATCGCCCGACGGGTGGCGCGAAACGCCCGCCCGGTCGAGAAGTCCAGACCAGGAGCGCTGGAGTATGCGGCCGTCCCCGTTGTCACCGCCGCGACCTGGGCTCTGGGTTCGGTGCTCGGGCCGTTCGTCGTGACGTTCCCCTTCTCGGGGGTCCCGACGACGCTGGCTCTACGGAGTGGGCACCGGGCCTTCGCGGTCGGTTTCACCGCGCAGACGTGGCTCATCCTGGGTTTCCTCGTGCTGATGCACGTGCTCGACGCCGTCCTCCCACTGCCCGCCGCACTCGCCGCAGGCTGGCTGTTCTTCCTGGCCGGCACCGCCGCGATGACTGCACTCCTCCGCCGTCGCGGTTGACCGGGCCCAGCGCTTCTTGAGGCTGGGCAGCTGCCGGGCGTAGGCGTCCCGCTCGCCGTAGGAGGTCTGGACCGTGCCGACCTTCGTGTAGCCGAGGGACTTGAAGAGCATCCGGCTCCTCTTGTTCTCGGGGTGGATCGTCGTCAGGACCTCGGCCTTCTGGGACCCGCTCGCCTTCTCCTCGAGCAGCTCGACAAGCGTCCTCGCCAGACCGGCGCGCCGGTGCTCGGGGTGGACGAGGACGCTCTTGAGGTTCATCGACCTCGTCAGTGCGGACTCGTCCTGGGTGAAGTACTTGCGGATGCTCTCATCCCCGTCCTTGCCGTCATAGAGGATGGCGGCGGCGACGAGCGTCCCGTGGCACCGCGCGCCGAGGGCATAGTGCTCATCCTCGATCAGGCACTCCTCGAACATCTCGCGACTGTTCTTCCGGAGCCCACCGTTCGGGCCCATCGACGCCAGCACCGTGTCCTGGAGCCGCATGAGGTCATCGAGGTCAGCGACCGTGAGCCGCTCGATCGGGAATCCCTTCGCCTCGGACATCCCCTCGGCGTACCGGTAGTAACCAGGGTGGAGCGGGATGCCCTTCTGAAGCAGGTAGTTGTGCCAGATCTCCACCAGGTCATGGATGTTGGCGAACGAGCCTGCCTGCTTGGCCAGGGCAGTCCTGAGCACGCCCTTATCGCCCACGGCGGTGAAGAACCGGTTGCGGAACAGGTCGTCGGTGAGCGGCAGCTCGAGAGCATTCCGGGCGAGGAGCAGGTGCAGCGTCTCGAAGAACGTGAGATAGCTGCTGACCAGCGCGCGGTCCTGCTCGGTGATCTCCTCGTTCTGGAGGAGCTTGCGCCACAGCTCGCCGATCCGCTCGTCGGAGGAGAAGCCGCTCTGGAGGTCGCGGATGAACTCGGCCTGCGCGATCCGCTTGGTCAGCCGGATCTCGTAGATCACCATCAGGGCGCCGAAGGTACCGCCGATGGCTAGCGCGATCCCGAAGAAGTCCGGCCACGCCCAGCTGATCCCGACCAGCGCCAGCACCGCCATCATGGCGACGATGACGAGGACTGTCCGGTCCTGGCGCAGGGCCTTGAGTTTCACCAGGTCAGGCTATCGAGGATCCCCGCCGGGACCGGGAAGCGGACGAGATCACATCTGCGCGATGGGGGCTCCTTTCCCTCCGTGCCCTATGGTGCCGGAGGGCGTATCGAGTCGGCCGCTGGCTGCCGACGGCCGCGCCGCCAAGGACGAGAAGCAAGGCATGTCGGGCAAGGTCTACGCAGCGATCACCATCGCCTCATTGGCGACTGTCGGGACGGTAACGACCGTGAATGCTCTCGTGGCCGAACCCATCACCGTTCAGCGGGTCATCGATGGGGACACGATCGATGTCGTCCAGGGGTCCACGGTCACTCGCGTTCGACTGCTCAACGTCGACGCGCCAGAGACCAAACACCCGAACGAGTTCGTACAGTGCATGGGCCCGGAGGCCACCCGCTTCCTCGAGGACCTTCTCCCCGTCGGCACCAAGGTCAAGCTCGAGTACGACGTAGCGCGCACGGACCGCTTCGGCAGGGACCTGGCTGGTGTCTTCCTCGACAAACAGCTCGTCAACGCCGAGATCGCGAGAGCGGGCCTCGGCGTCGCAGTGAGCTTCGCCCCCAACACCAAGTTCTTCGACTCGGTGAAGGCGGCAGAGACCGAGGCTCGCGCGAATGGAGTCGGCATCCATGACCCGGCCATCGAATGCACGTTCCCGGCGCAGGTCGCCACGTTCACGCAGACGACAGAAACTCTGACATCGGCAGACCTCGAGGATGCGAGTCTTGACGAGCTGCAGAGCCATCTCGCAGAGATCGTGGCTGCGACCGCCGCAGCCACGACACTGCTTGCTCTCCTCGACTCTGACGATTCGGGCTTCCTGGCCGCGGCCCACGGTCAGCGCTGGCTTCCGAAGGTCCGGCAGAACTCGGACCGGCTCACCACGGCCGCGGACGAGACGCGGAGTCTCATCGCTGCCGAGCAGGAGCGCCTGCGCGTCGAGGCCGAACGCCGTGAGCAGGAGCGCCTCGAGGCAGAGCGCTTGGAGCAGGAGCGCATTGAGGCAGAGCGTTTGGAGCGCGAGCGCCTCGAACGGGAGCGACTGGAAGCCGAGCGGCGTGAAGAGGAACGACGCGCTGCCGAGCGCGCTGAGGCCGAGCGTCAGGCAGCGAACCAACGACAGCAGTCCCAGTCCTCCAGCAGCGGAGGCTCTCGATCGCAGTCGAGCGGTTCGTCTTCTGGCAGTTCGTCGAGCGGTGGATCGTCCGGCAAGTACACGGGGTGCCGGGCCTACGGCGGGAAGTGGCCCTCGAACGCCATCGACGAGAAGGGTCGACCCTTCACGAAGATCGACTGCAACACCAAGCGCCCGATCGGCGGCTGAGGGGTTCCCACTCCGATCCCGTCCGTCATGATGGCTAGGTGCCCGCCGAACGCGAGATCACCAGCCCCGTCCCCCTCACCCTGCCTGACGGCCGACTCAACCCGGACGCGGTCGGGTGGAGTCGCAGACCCCTGCACGACACCGACGGCCTCGGCCGCGGCCGGGTGGGATTCGCCCGCAACAAGCGGTGGGAGTACTGGGCGGTGACGACGCCGACGCACGTCGCCGCCGTCGTTGTCTCCGACATCGGGTACGCGGCCGTCCCCTCCCTCTTCGTCCTCGACCGGGTCTCCGGTGAGCAGATCTCCGTCGACGGGATCTCGCCTTTCGCGCGGGGAACCACCCTCCCGGGCACCCTCGATCACGGCGCGTCCAGCGCCCACACGGGCACGCTGTCGATCGTCATCACACCCGTCGGCGCCGGCACCCGCATCCGCGCCACCACCGAGCGGGTCGAGCTGGACTACATCGCCGAACTGCCGGCTCAGCACGAGCGACTCGGCGTCGTCGTCCCGTGGAGCGAGCGCCTGTTCCAGTACACAGTCAAGGACCCGGCACGGCCTGCGACCGGCCGGCTCACGGTCGACGGCACAGAGCACGTCCTCCCGGAGGGAGAGTCGTGGGCGACCCTCGACCACGGACGAGGCCGCTGGCCGTACTCGATCGGCTGGAACTGGGGCGCCGGCTCGGGCCGGGTCGACGGCCACACCATCGGCCTCCAGGTCGGCGGCAAGTGGACCGACGGCGCCGGCTCGACAGAGAACGCGATCACCGTCGACGGAGCGCTCACGAAGATCAGCGACGACCTCGCCTGGCAGTACGACGAGTCCGACTGGCTCCGCCCCTGGACCCTGACCGGCGGTCCCGTCGACCTCACCTTCCATCCCGAGCACCTCCGCCGCGCCGTCACCCAGCTCGGCGTGCTGTC
>JAAYSB010000324.1 GCA_012518475.1 Intrasporangiaceae bacterium
GACCTGCCCGTGGAGCAGGCCCGCACGATCGTCATCGCCTACGAGCCGATCTGGGCGATCGGCACCGGTGAGGTCGCCACGCCGGACGACGCCCAGGAGGTCTGCGCGGCGATCCGGACCAAGCTCGCCGAGCTGTACTCCGGGGACACCGCCGACGGCATCCGTATCCTCTACGGCGGCTCGGTGAAGTCGAGCAACGTTGCCGCGATCATGGCCGGCGAGGACGTCGACGGAGCGCTCGTCGGCGGCGCCTCGCTCGATCCCACTGAGTTCGCGGCAATCGCCCGCTTCCGCGACCACGTCACCGGCGCGAACTGAGTCGTGGCGGGCCACTCGCCAGCGGCAGGTTAGACTGCAGGACGGCTCCGCTCGGAGCCTGACTGCGGTCTCGCATGTCAATCCCAGCCAGCTCTCTAACTCTCAAGGACTCGCGTGGAAGCCGTTCGTATCGGCCTGCAGGTGCTGCTCGTCCTCACCGGACTGATCCAGGTGCTGCTCATCCTCATGCACAAGGGCAAGGGTGGTGGCCTGTCCGACATGTTCGGCGGTGGCGTGTCCACCTCACTGGGTGGTTCGAGCGTCGCCGAGCGCAACCTGACCCGCTTCACCATCGCAGTCGCCGTTCTCTGGGCGACCTGCATCGTCTGTCTCGGCCTGCTCGACCGCTTCGCGCGGTAGGCTCAGCCGGGGTCGTGCACTGCTGGAGCGCTCGGCTCCGGAACTGACCACAGTCGAAAGGGACCGAGGGATGGCTGGCGGCAACGCAATCCGCGGCAGTCGAGTCGGCGCAGGGCCGATGGGTGAGGCCGAGCGCGGTGAGTCCGCGCCACGGGTCTTCGTGACGTACTACTGCAGCAACGGCCATGAGACCACTCCGAGCTTCGCGGAGGAGCCCGGACTCGTCGTGCCGGAGACGTGGGACTGCCCACGCTGCGGACTGCCGGCCGGCCAGGACGCGGAGCAGCCGCCGTCGCCTCCACGGGCGGAGCCCTACAAGACCCACCTCGCCTATGTGAAGGAGCGCCGCTCCGAGGCCGAGGGTGAGGTCATTCTCGATGAGGCGCTCAGCTCCCTGCGGGACCGCGGGCTCATCCAGTAGCCGCCCAGATCGTCACCGGGACCGCCCCCGGGCATCCATGAGCAACCCCCCTCAATGACCTCGCACGTGCGAGGTCATTGAGAGGGGGGTTGCTCATGAATTGGCGAGGTCAGGGCTCCGAGCGGCTCAGGGCGGCGATGACCGCCTCACGTCCACCGGGTCCGGTGATGTGGAGGCGCAGCACCGGGCGGTCGTGCTCGCCGAGGACGTTGGCGTCACCACCGGCCTGGGCGGCGATGAACTCACCGAAGGTGAACTCGCGCCCGGGCACCGCCAGGTCGTCGCTGCCGGTTTCAGCGCCCACGGCGTCGGTGATCTGGATGTAGACGCCCTGGTCCGGACCGCCCTTGTGGTACTGACCGGTCGAGTGCAGGAAGCGCGGACCCCAGCCGAAGGTCACTGGGCGGTCAGTGGCGCGACTGAGCAGGGGAGCGACGGCGGGAAGAGCGGTGTCGCTGCCGGAGCCGCCCTCCGTGCGGTCGAGGTACGCCATGACGGCGACGTAGCCATCCTTATCGTCGAGCTGCTCGAGTAAGGCTGAGACGGCGTCGGGCAGGTTCGTCGCCGACCCGATCCACTCGCCGCCGGCCCCGTCCTCGGGCAGGACCCGGATCTCGACGTCTCCGTCGGTGAACAGGGGAGCGGCGGTGCTCCCGGCGCCCTGGCCGAGCAACTCGCGGGCAGCCTCCTTCGCGCTCTCGACGTCCGGCTGGTCGAACGGGTTGATGCCGAGCAGACGGCCGGCCACAGCCGTGGCGGCCTCCCAGAGGAGCAGCTGGGCGCCGAGGGCGCCGGAGACGGCAGCGGCGGATGCACCGGCCAGCTCAGCCTCCTCGACGTCCTCGACGAGCTCGATCGTCGTGATGTCGTCGGCGTCGAGGATGTCACCGCGTCGCGTGCCGGCGTCCGGGATGACGACGACCGGCAGCACACCGGTGCCGTTCTTGCCGGTCGACTCCGCCACGAGCTGCTCGGCCCAGTCTCCGAAGCCGACGATGGGGGTGCCGTTCTCGACGAGCATGATCTTGTCTCGAAGGGGAGCAGTCCCCGCGAGCACAGCGCCGAGGATGAGCGCCGGGTTGTCGGCGTCGTCGCTGGCGAGGATGTCGGCGACAGCCTCGGCGTCGTCGAGCAGAGCAGCGACATCGACCCCCGCCAGGGCTGCCGGGACGAGTCCGAAGGCGGTCAGCGCGGAGAACCGACCGCCGACCTTGGGGTCTGCGGTGACGACACGGAAGCCGTCAGCACGGGACTGCTCCTCGAGCGGGCTGCCCGGGTCGGTCACGATGACCATGCGGCTCGTCGGGTCGATGCCGGCGTCCTCGAAGGCGGCGACGAAGGCGCGCCGTTGGCTGTCGGTCTCGACGGTCCCGCCGGACTTGCTCGAGACGACGACCACGGTGCGGTCGAGGTCGGTCAGTGCGGCCCGCACCGAGACCGGGTGCGAGGAGTCGAGGATGACGATGTCCTTGCCCTCGGTCGCGCAGATCACCTCAGGGGCCAGGGACGACCCACCCATGCCACACAGCACCACACGGTCCACGCCGTCGGTCATGAGTTCCTCGCGAAGCGCCTCGACCTCACCCACGAGGGGGCGGGAGGTCCGGTGCAGGCCCGTCCAGGCCAGCCGCTTGCCGGCCTCGGACTCGGCTTCCGGACCCCAGAGGGTCGCGTCCTCGGCGAACAACCGGCTCGCGAAATGGTCGGACACCAGCCCGGGAAC
>JAAYSB010000325.1 GCA_012518475.1 Intrasporangiaceae bacterium
CGTTGCGATGTGCGGGGGGCAGCGGACTGGGCGTCGAGACGTTCCCGGATCGCTCCCTCCTCACGGATGTGGGCGCTCACCGTCTCGATCGCATCGGCCAGGGGTGCTCCGGTCTCGAGAGCGAGGGTCCAGACTGCGTCCAGGGTCCGATAGGCATCGCGGGCGGTGGCTGTGTCGCCCGGATCCTGCCAGGCTCCTGTGCTTGCAGAAAGACCGATGGCGGCTGAGACGCGGTGAAGTCGCACTGCCTCGGAGCGGCCCCAATCCGTGCAGTCGGCGGCTATGCCGAGGGCGTGCACCGGTGGCAGCCCGGCGCGCAGGCCCGATGCGACCATCTCGAGCGCGTCAGCGAGAGGTTCCGGGTCCCACGACGGACGGCCACGTCGACGGCACATCTAACCGTCAGGCGCGAGCCGCGCTGAGCGGCGTCGCGCCCACACGCGGGGAACGAGGTGCCCAGTGCACGATCTCGCGCACCCGGCGCCGGCCGTCGACCCGCTCGAGGTGGACCACTGCGTCGATCGCGGCCAGTGCCTGGCTGCGGATCGCCTCCCCGGGCAGGCCCGCGAGCGACCCGAGAGCCTCGAGGCGGGTCATCACGTCGTGGGCAGAGTTGGCGTGCACGGTAGCCCACCCTCCTTCGTGGCCGGTGTTGAAGCCGCGGAGGAGGTCGACCACCTCGGGACCACGCACCTCACCGACCACGAGGCGGTCCGGACGCATCCGTAGTGACTGTCGCACCAGATCTGTCAGAGTCACCTCTCCGGCCCCCTCGACATTGCGGTGTCTCGCCTGCAGCCGCACGACGTGGGGATGGCGGATGTTGAGCTCACTGACGTCCTCGACGACGACGAGCCGGTCGCGGGCGTCGACCTCCGCGAGCACCGCGGCGAGCAGTGTGGTCTTGCCGGTTCCGGTGCCGCCGGAGATGAGAACCGACCGTCGCTCGGCCACCAGCTGTCGCAGCTCGAGCACCTGGTCGGACGAGACGGAGCCGGTCGACTCGATCGTGATCAGATCGAGGAACGTCCGCCGCGGGATCCGCAGAGAGATGTGGGCCCCGTCCGTCGCCACGGGTGCGAGCACTCCATGGAAGCGGATCCCTCCGGGGAGCTGTCCGTCGGCGTAGGGCATGGAGTCGTCGAGCCGGCGACCGGCACCTGCTGCCAGCCGGACCGCAAGACGCCGGACAGCAAGGGCATCGGGCAGCTGCTCATCCGACCGGACGAGAGAGCCGCACCGTTCCACCCAGACCGACCCGTCACCGTTGATGAGCAGGTCGGTCACCTCAGGGTCCGTCACAAGCCGTCGGATCAGGCGGTCCATGACATCTCCTCCGGCTGCTTTGAGTGCTCGGGTCCGAGCCGGTGGACGAGCGTCGCGAGCCAACGGGACTGCGCCATCGTCAGAGCCTCGTCCGCGACGGCGTCCACAGCCGAACGCAGCACCCCCGGCGCCAGCCCCTCATGTGCCTGTCG
Organism: Intrasporangiaceae bacterium; assembly: GCA_012518475.1. Lineage (GTDB taxonomy): Bacteria > Actinomycetota > Actinomycetes > Actinomycetales > Dermatophilaceae > F2B08. Next base: position 1,479 of record JAAYSB010000325.1, read on the forward strand.
CTGCACCGTGGGGTCGTCGCTGAGGTGTGCGAGGAACGGCAGGCCGACCTGTCGGGCGAGTGAGGACCCGGCGCGCCTCCTGCGGGGGCCGCGGCTGACGAGGACCGGCTGGGTGCGCGAGAGCGAGCATGCCCGGCTGAGTGACATCGCGTCGTGCAGGTGTCTGGTTGTCATCCCGACCAGGACGACCAGGAGGTCCAGTCTGGCCAGCACATGCGCCGGTGGCCGAGGACCGCAGTCGACAGCGACGACGTCGGCAGCGGCTCCGAGAGCCTCGAGTGCCTCCGTCACCAGCTCACGGGGCAGGGGCTGACCTACCGGTCCCGAGAGGACAGCGACCCCGGCCTCGGCGGGCAGCTCACTGAGCCGGACCGAGTCAGTGCCGGCTCCGGAAGCCATGGCCTCCACCAGGTCGTCCCACCGCGTGCCGGGTAGGTGCTCGATGCAGGCCGTGGTGTCGAGTCCGCCGCGGATATCCAGATCGAGGGCCACTGCAGAAGAGCAGCCGTCGACGACGGCAGGCCCCCGGACGGCGAGGGCGGTTGTCAGAGTCGAGGCGCCAAGCCCTCCGGAGGCGCCGACCACACCGATGATCAATCCCATGCCACAGAGCCTTTCGGTGAAGGCGGGTCAGGTGGAGTGGCAGACCGTCCGGTGTGGGCGACACGCGCGACCGTGGGCCTGACTGTGGACGGGCGACGGCAGACCACACGCGGACTCCACGTCGGGAGTGTCGTCCACAGCGCGCAGCCGGCTCTGTCGCGTGCGACCACCCCGGACGACTGTGGTGAGGCGGGCCCCGCACCGGGCGGGACACAAACCGCGCTTCGAAAGGTGTGGCATGACAACTCGATTCATTCGTGCGATCAGGCGGCTGTCCCGGATCTCCCGGGAGGACGGCATGACAACCGCCGAGTACGCCGTCGGCACGCTGGCTGCGGTGGCGTTCGCAGTCGTTCTGATGGCCGTGGTTCGCTCCGACGCCGTCCAGTCGGCCCTGACGAGCATCATCACCACTGCCCTCAACAGCGGCTCCTGAGCGATGGGAGGGCAGCAGCGTGGCGATCAGGAGCGAGGGATGGTCACGGCCGAGCTCGCGGTCGGTATCGTCACGCTCCTGCTCGTCCTCTCCCTTGTTCTCGGCGCGCTGCGGCTCGGCATGGACCGGGCCACCGCAGTCTCGGTGGCCGCGACCGTGGCACGCGAGGCAGCCAGGGACGGTGACGTCTCCGATGTCTGGCAGCGGAGCAGGGCGGGGCTCCCGCAGGGTGCCGGGTACTCGGTGACGACCGATGGACGTCTGGTCACCGTCGCGGTGAGTGTGCCCGCGCGGGGCGCGCTGCGGCTGGTGGTGCCCGCTGCGACGAGCGTCAGTGCCGTCGCGCTGAGGGACCTGCCGTGAGATGGGTCCAGGGGTGGAGCTCTGAGCGTGGCGCAGCAACTGCTCTTGTCGTGGGTGTCTGCGCTGTCGTCCTCGGTCTGGGCCTCGGCGGGGTTCTCGTCGCGTCGGGTTCGCAGGCCGGGTCGACAGCGCGTCACGCCGCTGACCTCGGGTCCCTCGCGGGAGCCACCGTCCTCATGGACCGGCTGCGAGGGGTTGAGGAGATGGCCGAGCCGTGTGCTGCCGCGGCATCCGTCGTCGCTCACAACGGGGCGGTCCAGGAGTCCTGCGTCATCGACGGCAGTGTCAACATCACGGTCCGGGCGCGGGTGGAGCTCAGCGGGCCGCTCCGCAGGATCCCCGGGCTGTCAGCCGTGACTGGCGCGGCTCGCGCCGGTCCGGCGACGGAACGAGAACAGCTGCGCTAGCGTCACAGTCCCATGAAGCGAAACCACGTGATCGCCGCTCTGGTCCTCGGGGCCACACTTGTCGTCACCGGCTGCGGCTTCGAGACCGTCGACCCGGGTGCCGACACTCCCGGCGATCCCACGTCGAGCGCGGATCCGACCGATAGCGTCAGCAGCGACAACGCCGGAGGTGGCGCTGCCAACGGCGGCGCTCACAGCAGTGATGGCCTGCTCGCGGACACAACGGGGGACTCACCGTTCTACATCGACAGCGTCGATGTGACCGTGGCGGAGTCCTGGCCGGTCCAGCTCTTCCTCACCGTTCACGGCAACGCCCCGACGCCTGCGCATACCGTCGCCTACACGGTCGAGCAGGATGGCGACACCATCGCCGTGCACCTCACGACCCAGGCGGGGGAGGGCGTAGCGCCGCAGGTGCTCAAGCCGCACGAGATCGTCATCCCGCTCGGGACGGCAGAGCTGCCCGTGACCATCGACGTCAACGACGGGGAGTTCACCGAGACGGTGGAGGGGTAGCCCGCCGGCGGACCCGACAGGTCAGCAGCCGACGCAGGTCAGCGGTCGCCGGGACGGGTGTCGCGGACACGCTCAGGCTGCGGGACCTCCGCCGAGTGCGAGCGGGATGAGGAGGCCGGGTCCTGGCCCGGTGGCAGGTCCCGACCGGCCTGGGACTCGCGGGCCTGGCGCTCCCTCAGCTCACGCTCCCACTTGGCCTGGTTCTCCTTCTCCTGCGCGGCCCGGTCGAGCTCAGCCTGTCGGGCAGCCTCCTTGGCCGCCTGGCTCCTTCGGGCCCGTCGACGGGTTCCCATCCGGACCAGCGCCCAGCCCCACCACAACAGCGTCATGGCGACGGCGCCGGCGATGACGAGCGCCAAGGGCGACATGTGGTACGTCTGGTTGAGGATCTCCAGCGGGATCGGGTCCAGCGCCTGCGTGCCGAGGACGAGGAGGAGTCCGAGCAGCAGCGCCACGATGATGAGGACCAGACCCAGGATGATCATGTGAAGGCGCCTTTCCCGCGAAGCGCGAGGTCGAGAGCACTGCCGGTACAGCCCCCAGGCTAGCCGTCGCACGCGTCACCCCGGCATCCCCCGCCGGACACGCCCCTGCCTCTGCCCACCGCAAGGCCTCGGCGATCAGGGCTGCGGACACCGTTGGGGTGGCGCCGGCGGCGGGTCAGTGCGTGACTGTCGTCTGTTGGTAGAGCGCCAGACGGGGCTGCCCGTCCACGAGGACGTAGGTGCTGCTCATGAGTGCCTCGAACAGCGGCTCGCCCGCACGCTGAGCCGTGGCCCGATAGACCAGGGCCGCGACCTCCGGGCCCATCGTGACGATCCGAGGCTCTCGGATCTCGTAGGCGTCCCACGCGGGTGACTCGCCCAGGGAAGCGACCACGGTGTCGCGGTTCACGGTCATACCGTTGACGAGCACCGTCAGCGCGTCATCGATCATGAGGCCGCCGTAGAACGAGCCTCCGGTCTGGTCGCAGAGGGAGTCCCACCCTGCCCGCTCGAGAGTCAGGAGGGAGTCGAGAGTCAGCCTGTGCATGGTCGTCACGCTATCCGTCCTGGATGGCCTGGCCGCTTTTCAGTCGGGCGGGGGAGGTACCCAGGGCGGCACGAAGCAGGAGTACGGCACCGGCCTTGTCGAGAGGTTCGTTGCCGTTTCCGCACTTGGGTGACTGGACGCAGGACGGGCACCCCGAGGGGCACGGGCACTCGAGAAGCAGCTGAAGGGTGGCGCCCGCCCAGCGCTCCCACTCCCCGAAGGCCCGCTCGGCGAAGCCGGCCCCGCCGGGATAGCCGTCATAGATCATGATCGTCGGCGAGCCGGTGTCGGGGTGGAGGTCGGTCGAGACCCCGCCGATGTCCCAGCGGTCGCATGTCGCCATGAGCGGCAGCATGCCGATGGCGGCGTGCTCGGCGGCGTGGGCCGCCCCCGGGATGGTGGCCCCGCTGACCCCGGCTGCGTCGAGACTCTCCTCGGTCTGGGTCCACCAGACCGCCATCGTCCGCAGGGTCCGCGGCGGGAGGTCGAGAGCGTGCTGGCCGATGATCTCCCCGCTCGGCAGCCGCCGGGTGAAGGCCGTGACCTGACCGGTGACCCGGACGGCCCCGTAGAACACCTTTGCCCCGGCCGCTACCGTGCGCCGGTCCACCCGCTCGATCCGGAACTCACTCACGGACTGCGCCATCGTCGTCCAGCCGGGGTCGCCACGCACGACCGTCGCGACGGCGCCCTCGAGGTCGAGGTCGACGACGACATACGTCTCCCCCTGATGGACGTGGACCGCGCCGGTGTGGACCTGGAGATGGGCGCTCGCCTCGTCGATGGTGCCGACGACCCGGCCGGTCTCCCGCTCGACGATGGAGACCACGGAGGCAGCTCCGCGCAGGGAGACGTGGTCGGTCGCCTGGTCCTCCCGTGCCCAGTACCAGCCGGTCGGCCGGCGCCGGAGCACCCCGCCGGCGACGAGGCGATCGACGACCGAGCGCGCGTGAGGGCCGAACAGCCCCAGGTCGTCCTCGGTCAGGGGCAGCTCGGCCGCAGCCGCCGCGAGATGGGGTGCCAGCACCCGCGGGTTGCCCGGGTCCATGACGGTGTGCTCGACGGGCTCGCCGAACACCGACTCGGGGTGACGGAGCAGGTAGGCATCGAGGGGGTCGTCTGCGGCGACGAAGACCCCCAAGGCGGGCTGGCCGGCCCGACCGGCACGCCCCCACTGCTGCCAGAGCGAGGCCCGACGCCCCGGCCATCCGGCGATGACGACGGCGTCGAGACCGTTGATGTCGACGCCCAGCTCGAGCGCGTTCGTCGCCGCGAGCCCGCGCAGCTCACCGGAGCGGACCCTGCGCTCCAGCTCGCGTCGTTCGGCCGGCAGATAACCGCCTCGGTATGCGGCCACCGCCGCCCCGAGATCGAACTCACCCCGGCTCTCGAGCCGGCGGCGGGCAGAGCTGGCCAGCGCCTCCACCCCGGCGCGGGAACGGGCGAAGGCCACGGTCTGTGAGCCGGACTCGACGAGATCGGCGAGCAGACGGGCACTCTCGGTGGTCGCCGACGGGCGTTCACCGCTGTCCTCGTCCGTCTCCGGCTCCCACAGGGCAGCGGTCATCTCCGCCCGGGGTGAGCCGTCCACGGTGACCGCCCGCACCGGACGGCCGATGAGCGCCGAGCCGTGGCCGGCGGGGTCGGCCACGGTGGCCGACGCCAGGACGAACGTCGGGTCGGACCCGTACCGGGCACACACGCGCCGCAGTCGCCGCAGCACGGAGGAGACGTGGGAGCCGAAGACCCCCCGATAGGTGTGGCACTCGTCGATGACGACGAAGCGGAGCGCGCGGAGGAACCGGGACCAGTGCCGGTGCCGGGGAAGGAGAGAGTGGTGCACGAGGTCCGGGTTGGACAGGATGAGGTGGGCGTGATCGCGCGCCCAGCGACGTTCCTCCGTCGGGGTGTCCCCGTCGTAGGTCGCCGCCCGGACCCCCGGAATGCCCAGGGACTCAATGCGGGTGAGCTGATCGGCCGCCAGCGCCTTGGTCGGGGAGAGGTACAGCGCTGTTGCGCCCCGACCGCTGACGGCGCCGAGCCCGTCGACGACGGCCGAGAGGGACGGCACGAGATAGACGAGGGACTTGCCCGACGCGGTGCCGGTCGAGACGACCACGTCCGTGCCGGACCAGGCCAGGTCCATCCCCTCCCGCTGGTGCGTCCACAGGCTCCGCACGCCGGCTCCGGCGAGCGCCGCATACACCTGCGGAGCGACCCACTCGGGCCACTGCGCTGTGGAGGCAGGGCGCTCGGGTAGGTGCTCGACGTGGGTGAGCCGCGCCGCCCCGTGCCGCTCGGCGAGGCGTCGCAGCCAGACGTCAGGCCCAGAGGGACCCGCCGGTTCCTCGCCGGTCAGGTGAGCCGCCGCACGACGGGGAGGGGGAGGTGGCGCAGTGCGGTGCCCATCGGGACCCACGGCCACGCCGGGACGCGGGCGTGAGCGGTGCGCCTCTCGATGGCGGCGACCATGGCCTTGACCCCGGTCTCGGTGTCGACCATGAAGGGCGTGCTCTGCTCGACCTGGTCGTTCATCTCGGAACGGATGTATCCCGGATAGAGGACGGAGACGTCGATGTCGAGATCCGGCTTGCGGGACATCTCGTGCCGGATACCCTCGGCGAGCGTGGCGACACCGGCCTTCGTCGCCGCATAGGTCGTCATCGCGCTCGGCATCCCCCGATAGGCGGACATCGACGAGATCATGACGAGGTGGCCGTACTTCTGGGCCCGGAAGATCTCCATGGCGGCCTCGCACTGGGCAAGGGCGGCGACGAAGTTCGTCATCGCTGTGGCGCGGTTCGCGTCATAGCGACCCTTGCCGATGGGCGCGCCCTTGCCGATGCCAGCATTGATGACGACCCGGTCGATCGTGCCCAGCTCGGCCTGGAAGCCACGGAACACCTCGAAGACCGCCTCGTCGTCGGTGACGTCAAGGGCCGCGATCGACACGCTCCGCTCCGGGTGGGCCGCGAGGATCTTCTCGCGCAGCTCCTCGAGCCGCTCGGTGCGGCGGGCGCACAGCGCGAGATCGTCGCCGCGCGCGGCCAGCTGGCGGGCCATCTCGGCGCCGAGTCCGGAGCTCGCGCCGGTGATGAGGGTCGTGGTCATATCGGGCTCCTTCGGGGGCATCTGCTGAGGCGATGGCTTTGGGCGACACCGCTTCGATCGCTACCGTATGCGCAGACCACCCGTTTTCTCCAAGGAGCCCACCCCGTGCACGTCACCGTCTCGACATCCCAGCAGGACGGTGTCTTCGTGCTGTCGTTCGGCGGAGACATCGACGTCGCCAGCGCGGTGATGGTCCGCGAGGCCCTCGACCGCGTCATCGCCGCCGGTCACCACGTCATCGTGCTCGATCTCAACGACGTCCGCTTCCTCGACTCCACCGGTCTCGGGGTCATGGTCGGCCGGCTCAAGGCGGTGCGCGACCTCGGCGGCGACATGCACCTCGTGTGCACCTCACCCCGCATCGTCCGCGTTCTGTCGATCACCGGCCTGGACGGTGTCTTCGTCATCCACAGCACGGTGGACGACGCGGTGGCCGCTCTCACGCCTGCCTGACCCGGGCATACCCGATCCGCATGCCGATGGGGTATGCGCGGCGAACCGCCGCAGATTCGCCGCGCCACGCTCTTCGCCACCCCTGAACGCCCCTGTGAGTCGCAACACAGGTAGGGTCGTGCGGGGCCGGCCCGCGCGTACTCTGCGGGCGACCCGTACTCGACGTCCGTCGTCACCCGAAGCAGTATTCCCATCAAGGAGGATGGAATGGTCAGCCTGGCGTTGCCTGCGGCCGTCTCAGGTCTAGAGCTGAGCGGACTCAACCGCACCCTGGTTCTCGTCGTTGCGGTGATATCGATCATCGCCCTGGTGATGGGCGTCGTGTTCCGTCAGCAGGTGCTCGCGGCGAACGCCGGCACCGAGGCGATGCGCGAGATCGGTGGTGCGGTCGAGGAGGGTGCGCAGGCCTACCTGGCGCGCCAGTTCAAGACCCTCGGGATCTTCGTCGTCCTCGTCTTCTTCCTCCTCCTCGTGCTGCCGGCAGCGAATTCCGGTGTCATGTGGGGCCGCTCGGTCTTCTTCGTCATCGGCGCGCTCTTCTCCGGGATCATCGGCTACATGGGCATGAAGCTCGCGGTGCGGGCCAACGTCCGGGTCGCCTCCGCGGCGCGTGACGGTGACGAGCAGGCCGGCATGCGCATCGCGTTCCGCACCGGTGGCGCCGTGGGCATGACGACCGTCGGCCTCGGCCTCCTCGGTGCCGCAGCGGTCGTCCTGCTCTTCCAGGGTGACGCCCCCGCGGTCCTCGAGGGCTTCGGCTTCGGCGCGGCCCTCCTCGCGATGTTCATGCGGGTCGGCGGCGAAATCTTCACCAAGGCCGCCGACGTCGGTGCCGACCTCGTCGGCAAGGTCGAGGCGGGCATCCCCGAGGACGACCCGCGCAACGCGGCGACCATCGCCGACAACGTCGGTGACAACGTCGGTGACTGCGCCGGTATGGCCGCCGACCTCTTCGAGTCCTACGCGGTCATGCTCGTCGCAGCCCTCATCCTCGGCTCCGTCGCCTTCGGGACCTACGGCCTCGTCTTCCCACTCCTCGTCCCGGCCATCGGTGCCGTGACCGCCCTCATCGGCGTCTACATCACCAAGGTCCGCCAGGGTGAGAGCGCGCTGACCGCGATCAACCGCGGCTTCTACATCTCCGCCGTCATCGCCGGCGTCCTCTGTGCGATCGCCGCGTACGTCTACCTGCCCAGCTCCTTCGCCGACCTCGGTGCCGCCGAGGGCTCCGGTGTCGCCGAGCTCGACGGGGACCCGCGCCTCATCGCTGTCGGCGCGGTCGTCATCGGCATCGTCCTCGCCGGCATCATCCTGTGGCTCACCGGCTACTTCACCGGCACCGACAAGCGGCCCACCAAGGACGTCGCCCGCACGACCCTCACCGGTCCGGCCACGATCGTGCTGTCGGGTATCGGCGTCGGCCTCGAGTCCGCCGTCTACACAGCTGCCATCATCGGCGGCGCCGTGTACCTGGCCTTCATCCTCGGCGGCGGCTCCACCGCCCTGTCCCTGTTCCTCGTGGCCCTCGCCGGCTGTGGTCTGCTCACCACCGTCGGGGTCATCGTCGCCATGGACACCTTCGGCCCGGTCTCCGACAACGCCCAGGGCATCGCCGAGATGTCCGGCGACGTCGACGAGGCCGGCGCCCAGATCCTCACCGACCTCGACGCTGTCGGCAACACGACCAAGGCGATCACCAAGGGCATCGCCATCGCGACCGCCGTCCTCGCCGCCACGGCGCTGTTCGGCTCCTACACCAACGCCTGGCAGACCGCCCTCGACGGGGTCAGCGGCGAGGAGCAGGCACGCGAGGCGTTCTACAACGACGCGCTCGGTCTGATCACCTCCCCGAACATCCTCGTCGGCCTGCTCCTCGGCGCCGCTGTCGTGTTCCTCTTCTCGGGTCTGGCCATCAACGCTGTCACCCGGGCGGCCGGTGCGATCGTCTTCGAGGTGCGCCGCCAGTTCCGCGAGAAGCCGGGCATCATGGACTTCACCGAGAAGCCCGACTACGGCAGGGTCGTCGACATCTGCACGCGTGACTCGCTGCGCGAGCTCGCAACCCCGGGTCTGCTCGCGGTGATGTCCCCGATCGCCGTCGGCTTCGGCCTCGGAGTCGGCGCTCTCGCAGGCTTCCTCGGCGGCGCGATCGGCGCCGGCTGCCTCATGGCAGTCTTCCTCGCCAACTCCGGTGGTTCGTGGGACAACGCGAAGAAGATCATCGAAGACGGCCACCACGGAGGCAAGGGCTCCGAGGCCCACGCAGCAGCCGTCATCGGCGACACCGTCGGCGACCCGTTCAAGGACACCGCCGGACCGGCGATCAACCCGCTGCTCAAGGTGATGAACCTCGTCGCGGTGCTCATCGCCCCCGCCGTCGTCACCCTGTCGATCGGTGCCAACGCGAGCGCCCCGATCCGGTATGCCATCGCCGCCTTCGCCTTCGCCGTGGTCGTCGGCGCCGTTGCCTGGTCCAAGAGCAAGGACCTGGCCATCGGTGGGGACGACCACCCGGATGCGCAGATCGCGACGGCACAGTTCGACCGACTCATCGACTGACGAGCCGGCACGACGACGAGGCCACCGCGACCACGGGTCTCGGTGGCCTCGTCGCGTCCGGCGGGCGGCAGTAGGCTCGGGGAACTATGCGCACCTCTCCTCCCGTCGTCGACACCGACCTGCTCGCCCGGTTGCGGGCGGACCTCGTCACCTCCCGGTTCACCGTCGCGGGCGTGGGCGAGGTCCTCGGGCCGATGGCCTCCGCAGCCCTCGACCGGCAGCACCCGTTGCCCGCAGAGCGGGTCACGGCGCAGTCCGATGACCCGTGCGCAGCCCTCGTCCGCCTGTTCACCCTCGGGCTGCCCGTGGACGCCCGAGACGTGCAGGGTGCCCTGCCGACCACCGGGGTCGCCGGGCTGCTCACACTCGGCCTGGTCCGGCAGGAGGGCGACGCCGTCGTTGCGACCTGTGATCTTCGGCCCTACGGCCCTGCGGACGAGAACTGGTGGGTCGCCTCGGATCTCGCCGAGCTGGCCACCGGCGAGCCGCTCACACCGGACCACGTCCTCGGTGTCGGTGGAGCATCGACGACGCTCGCGTCGTGGACGCCGCGGGGACCGGTGGAGCGGGCGCTCGACGTCGGAACCGGCTCCGGGATCCAGGCCCTCCATCTGTCCGCAGACGCGAACGACGTCGTGGTGACCGACCTCTCCGAGCGGGCGCTCGCATACGCCATCTTCAACTCGGCCCTCAACGGGCTGACGTGGGACGTGCGGCAAGGGTCGATGCTCGAGCCGGTCGAGGGCGAGACGTTCGACCTCATCGTCAGCAACCCACCGTTCGTCATCACGCCGCGGGACGGATCGGTGCCGCTGTTCGAGTACCGCGACGGCGGGGCTGCCGGCGATGCCGTCGTCGCCGACCTCATCACCGGGGTCGGTCGCCTGCTCCGCCCCGGCGGGGTCGCGCAGCTCCTCGGCAACTGGGAGATCGCTCGCGGGACCGACTGGAAGGACCGGGTCGGCGGGTGGGTGGCCGACTCCGGGCTCGACGCGTGGGTCGTCCAGCGGACCGTCCAGGACCCGGCGCAGTACGCCGAGACGTGGGCCCGCGACGGTGGCCACCACGCAGGGACCGCCGAGTTCCGGTCGATGTACTCCGCATGGCTCGACGACTTCGCCTCCCGGGACGTCGAGGCGGTCGGGTTCGGCATCATCACGCTGCACCGGCCGGCCGAGGAGCGCGAGACGTTCGTCGACCTCATGGACGTGCGCGGCCCGGTCGGTGATGCGATAGGCGCGACCGTGGCGGCCGGGCTGGCGGCGCGGGAGCGCCTCACGACGACGAGCAACGACGAGCTCCTCGACACGGTGTGGGCCGCAGCCGATGACGTCACCGTCGAGCAGCACCTCCTGCCGGGTTCATCGTCGCCGCAGGCCGTCACCGCTGTGCAGGGTGGGGGACTGCGCTTGCGCATCCCGCTCGACAGCTATGCCGCTGCCTATCTCGGGGTTGCCGACGGGTCACTGTCCGCCCGGCAGGCGCTCGTGGCGATCGCCGCGCTCCTCGAGGAGGACCTCGACGAGGTCATCGGCCGCGTCGTCCCGATGCTGCGCTATCTCGTCGCGAACGGGTTCCTTCAGGAGTCCTCGAGCACTGACTGACCGACTGACCTGCGGGTATGCGCGCGTCAGGTGATCTGCCAGGACCGCTTCGAGAGCCCGAACCAGAACCCGTCGACCGCGACCTCGGTGTCGACCGAGCCGGAGGCGTCGGCCGCGCCGAGCGCGACATACAGCGGTGCCCAGTGCTCGGTGCGGGGGTGCGCCTCCCGCGCTGCCGGGGCAAGGCGATCGACGTTGATGAGGGCGTCGACGTCGCCGGCGTCCATCATCTCCGCGGCCCAGTGATCGAACTCCCTGCTGGCGCTCGGCGGGGTCGAGTCCGGGCCGGCGGCCGGGTTGAACCAGCGCAGGTTGTGCGTCGTGAAGCCCGAGCCGACGATGAGGGTCCCCTCGTCGCGGAGCGGGGCGAGTCGGCGGCCGAGGTCGACGAGCTGCTGCGGGTCGAGCGTCGGCAGGCTGAGCTGGAGGACGGGGACGTCTGCCTCGGGGAACATCTCGACGAGGGGGACATACGCGCCGTGGTCGAGGCCGCGGGTTTCGTCGCGGCGGAGGGTCTGGCCGTCGGCCGCGAGCAGCTGCTCGACACCGGTTGCGAGCCCGGGAGCGCCAGGGGCGTCGTAGGTGACCTCGTAGTACTTCTGCGGGAAGCCCCAGAAGTCATAGACCAGCGGCACGCCGCCGCGGGTGGCCGAGACCGAGACCGGCTCGTCCTCCCAGTGCGCGGAGATCATGAGGATGTTCGTGGGCTTGCCGTGCGTGGCCATGAGGTTGTCCGACCAGGCGGCCAGCTCGGCCGTCCAGCGCTCGTCGTCCGCGAGGGGCGGGGCGCCGTGGCTGAGGAAGAGAATCGGCATTGCAGTCATGTCCCTCACAATACATGACATATCAACTATCCTCAACCGGTCGGCGGGGGAGGGAGCGTCTCAGCGGGTGGCGTCGTGGACGAGGATGGCGATCTGGACTCGGTTCTCGACCGCGAGCTTGTCGAAGAGCCGGCCGACGTGGGTCTTGACCGTCGGCACGCCCACGAACAGCTCGGCCGCGATCTCGGCGTTGGACAGCCCTCGGGCCACGGCCTCGGCCACCTCGCGCTCGCGCTCGGTGAGGGACTCAAGTCGCGCGAGGGCCTGCGCCCGAGCAGGGTCCTCCGGCTCGCTCGGTACTGCGACGGCGGCGATGAGCTGCGCGGTGACCGACGGGGAGAGGATCGGCGAGCCACCGGCGACAGTGCGGACGGCCTCGACCAGACGGTCCGGGGGAGTGTCCTTGAGGAGGAAGCCGGCGGCACCGATGCGCAGGGCGCGCAGGACGTACTCGTCGGCGTCGAAGGTGGTCAGGACGATGACCTCGGGCGGGTCGGGCAGGGCCCGCACCCGCTCGGTGGCAGCCAGACCGTCGAGCACCGGCATCCGGATATCCATGAGGACCACGTCCGGCCGCTCGCGGCGGACCAGATCCACGCCCGCGGCGCCGTCGTCGGCCTCCCCGACCACCTCGATCCCGGAGCCCCCACCGAGGAACATCTTCAGGGCAGTTCGCACCATGGCGTCGTCGTCGACGAGGACGACGCGGATGACCTCACTCATGACGTCAACGGTAGCCGCGCGGTGACGACCCAGTCCCCGGACCCGTCCGGACCCGAGTGGAAGCTCCCGCCCGCGAGAGCGACCCGCTCACGCAGTCCGAGCAGACCCATGCCTGCACCGGGCGCGGCTGTGACGGCGGTGGGGTGCTCCGGCTGGCGGACCGTCACGACGAGCCCGCGACCGTCGGGTCGTTCGAGGCGGACCGAGACCGGGGCCCCGGGAGCGTGCTTGCGTGCGTTCGTCAACGCCTCCTGGACGATGCGGTATGCGGCGCGCCCCACTCGCTCGGGAACCTCGCCGGAGTCGTCGGTGAGCTCGACCGACGCGCCCAGGGTGCGGGCGTCCTCGATCAGACCGGGCAGATCTCGCAGAGACGGCTGCGGTGCCTCGGGGCGCAGCTCGAGACCGCCACCGACCGCCTGCGGGTCGCGCAGGACGCCGAGTACCTCGCGGAGCTCGGTGAGCGCCTCGCGTGCGTTGCGCTCGATCGTCGTCGCGGCCGTCCGCCGTTCCTCGTCCGTGAGGTCCTCGCGATAGGTCAGCGCGCTCGCGTGCATGGCGACCAGAGAGATCCGGTGTGCCAGGACGTCGTGCATCTCCCGGGCGATTCTGGTCCGCTCGGCTGCCTGGGCCTGGGCGACCCGGGCCGCCTGCTCCCGCTCGGCTGCGGCGAGCCGCTCCTCGGCCGCCTGCTTCACGGCCCGTCGTGACCCGATCGCATAGAACACGGCACCCACGGCCACGGTGGCCAGGGTGGCGGTGAGCAACGCCGCCAGCGGATGGATCGGCGTCTCGTTCGGCCAGACGACCTCGGTGACCATGGTCGCCGCGATCATCAGCGGCGCGACGAGGACCAGTCCCTGGAGATGGCGTCGGGCGGCAAGTGAGGCGAACGCCAGCAGTGCGGCGCCGGTGACAGTGACGAAGCCGGCGTTCAGGACGGTCAGGATCGCCGCCACCGCCACCGGATGTGCCCGGCGCCGCAGCACCAGCCAGATTGCGAATAGCCCGACGATGGCGTCGAGCGCGATCAGTGCCCAGCGTGCGGTCGAGTGTCCCTGACTCCCGGGCAGGGTGATGGTTGCCCAGCTGCCGTAGCCGAGGAAGACGACGACGACCAGCCGCCAGGTCTTCTGCCATCTCGTCAGCGGGGCCGGCTCGGCCCCGGGCGCCAGCGCGTCCCACACCCGCTGCCACCAGGGCAGTCGAGGGGCTGTGACAGGTGCGTCCGGCATACCTCTCAATCTAGGTGAGCACCGTTCACGGGCGGGTCCACCTCTGGTCTCGGTCCGCGGCGGCAGGCGATACCAAAGGATGACCGGGTCGGGACCGTGGTCCGATGTGGCAGGCACCCGTCCGGTGGGAGGGTGGCGACATGATCACCACTGAGCACCTCACCAAGCGATACGGCACGTTCACGGCCGTCGACGACATCTCCTTCACTGTCGAGCCGGGCCAGGTCGTCGGCTTCCTCGGCCCGAACGGGGCCGGCAAGTCCACCGCGATGCGGATGATGACCGGTCTCACCGTCCCGACGAGTGGACGCGCCCTCATCGGCGGTCAGCCCTACTCGAGGCTCGTCAACCCGGCCCGTCAGGTGGGCACGATGCTCGACGCCTCGGCCCAGCACCCTGGCCGCACCGGCCTCGAGACGCTCACCCTCGCCGCCCTCCAGCTCGGCGTCCCACGCTCCCGCGTCGGCGAGATGCTCGACCTCGTCGGCCTCTCCGAGTCCGAGGCCAAGCGGCGCGTCCGCAACTACTCACTCGGTATGCGTCAGCGGCTGGGTCTTGCGGCTGCCTTCATGGGCGACCCGGAGGTCCTCATCCTCGACGAGCCGGTCAACGGTCTCGACCCGCAGGGCATCCACTGGATGCGCGGCCTGCTGCGTGACTTCGCCCGCCGCGGCGGCACCGTGCTCCTCTCGAGCCACCTCCTCCACGAGGTCGAGGCCATCGCCGACGAGCTCGTCGTCATCAGTCAGGGCCGGATCATCGCCCAGGGCGCCCTCGACGAGCTGCTCGCCACGTCGACGACCATCGTGCGCTCCCTCGACGACCACTCCCTCGCGACGGCGCTGCGAGCCGATGGCCACCACGTCGACGCGACCGCCGGCGGCCTGCACTCGGACGCCGACGCCGAGGTCATCGGGCGGATCGCCCTGGCCAACGGCATCGTCCTGCTCGAGCTGCGGCGCGACGAGCGCGGCGGCCTCGAGGACCTCTTCCTCTCCCTCACCGCCGACACCGATCGGGCCGCAGCATGAGCACCGTCCCCACCGCTCCACCGAGCCCGACGCTCAAGAGCTCCACGAACACCGAGAGGGCAGTCATGACAACGCAACCCACCACCACAGACATCCGACCCCGGGTCGGACAGGCACTCCCGGCGCGCCAGCCGGTGTCGTTCCTCCGGACCGTCCACGTCGAGCTCCGCAAGATGGTCGACACCCTTGCCGGCCGCTGGCTCATCATCGTGACCCTGCTCATCGCGGCGTTGATCATGGGGGCCTTCCTGTGGTTCGAGTCCGGGCCGACACACAACACCCTCGACCTGTTCTCGATCGTCGTCCTGCCGTTCGGCATCCTGTTGCCGGTCATCGGCGTCATGGCCGCGACGGCGGAGTGGAGCCAGCGGGCAGGCCTGGTGACCTTCACCCTCGAGCCGCGACGCTGGCGGGTCATCGCCGCACGGGTGCTCGCCGGCAGCCTCCTCGGTCTGGTCGTCGTCGCGATGAGCTTCGTCCTCGCCTATGTCATCGGGGGTGCCGCGAACCTGCTCGGGGGGAGCGTCAGCTATGGGGTCGACGGCTGGCTCCTGTTCGGTCTCCTCGTCATGCTCCTGCTCACCGTCGTCCAGGGCATCGCCTTCGGCTTCCTCTTCCTCAACACCCCCGCGGCGATCGTCGCGATCCTCGCCCTGCCGATGATCTGGCAGATCGGTGGCCAGCTGAGCCGGCGGGTCATGGATCTCGTCCCCTGGTTGGACCTCAACGTCGCGACCCAGCTGCTCGAGAGCATCCCGGAGGCCACCGGGCGGCAGTGGGCTCAGCTCGGCACGGCCGTCGCGGTCGGCATCCTGCTTCCGCTGGCCATCGGCTCCTGGCGGGTCATCCGGGGCGAGGTCAAGTAGTCGCCGCTCCGCGACGGTGTGCCAGACGCGGGACTTCCGTCTCGCCTTTAACGGGTGGGGAGAGAAAGGGTGACTTCACCACGGTGCGGGAGCGTGGTGAAGTCACCCCATATCGGGTGGGGAGAGAAAGTTGGGACGAGGAGCCGGATTGCCGGGGACTTGACAGCGTCCGCTAGGTTCGGTCCCGACGCATCCTCGCGGCACGCAGCGACGAATCCGCTGCACGAGGGGGCGAGAACGTAAGAGGTACACACGTTGAGTCGCAAGCTCGTCATCGTCGAGTCGCCCGGCAAGGTCAAGAGCATCGCCGGCTATCTCGGCCCGGACTACGTCGTGGAGGCGTCCGTCGGGCACATCCGGGACATCCCCACTCCGAGCGAGATGCCGGCCGACATCAAGAAGGGTCCGTTCGGCCGGTTCGGGGTCGACATCGAGGGAGGCTTCGAGCCCTACTATGTCGTCGACGCGGACAAGAAGAAGAAGGTCGCCGAGCTCAAGCGACTCCTCAAGGACGCCGACGAGCTCTATCTCGCCACCGATGAGGACCGCGAGGGGGAGGCCATCGCCTGGCACCTGCACGAGGCGCTCCAGCCCAAGGTCCCGGTCAAGCGGATGGTCTTCCACGAGATCACCAAGGAAGCCATCCAGCGGGCCCTGCACGCGACGCGGGACATCGACACCGACCTCGTCGACGCCCAGGAGACCCGCCGCATCCTCGACCGCCTCTACGGCTACGAGATCAGCCCGGTCCTGTGGCGCAAGGTCAAGCCCAAGCTCTCGGCCGGCCGCGTCCAGTCCGTCGCGACCCGGC
>JAAYSB010000326.1 GCA_012518475.1 Intrasporangiaceae bacterium
CCGGCTGCCGGTCGGCCCGGAAGTCCTCGTCGCGGTAGCAGCGGGCGATCTGGTAGTACCGCTCCATCCCGGCGACCATGAGGAGCTGCTTGAACAGCTGCGGCGACTGGGGCAGCGCATACCAGGACCCGGGGGCGAGACGGGCGGGGACGAGGAAGTCACGCGCTCCCTCGGGCGTCGACCGGGTCAGGGTCGGGGTCTCGATCTCGACGAAGTCGCGCTCACCGAGAACCTTCCGTGCGGCGGCGTTGACCTTCGAGCGAAGCCGGATCGCTGCGCCGGCGCTCTGCGCCCCGGGGCGACGCAGGTCGAGGTAGCGGTGCTTGAGGCGCGCCTCCTCACCGACGGTGACGCGCTCGTCGATCTGGAACGGCAGCGCGGCGGAGGGGCTGAGAACGGTGATCTCGTTCGCGACGACCTCGATCTCGCCGGTCGGTAGCTCAGGGTTGACGTTGTGCGTCTCGCGTGCGGTCACCTCGCCGCTCACCTGCACGCAGAACTCACTGCGCAGGTCGTGGGCCGCTCCGGAGAGCACCTCGTCGCGGGCGACGACCTGAACCACCCCGGAGGCATCCCGCACGTCGATGAACGCCACTCCGCCGTGATCGCGACGCTTGGCCACCCAGCCGGTGAGCGTGACGGTGGAGCCGGTGTCGGCGGCGCGGAGCGTGCCGGCCTCGTGGGTGCGGAGCACAGGGATTTCCTTTGCGGGTCGTGACGGCGTGAGCCAAGGGGTATGCGGCGCGTCAGCACGCGCAGATCGCCCTTCATCCTACGGATGGACCGCACCACGCCGAAATGCGTATTCGGCGGTTCCTCAGGCGGCACCTATGGTGGAACGGATGTCTCTCCCATCCCGCCGGTTCGTGCTCACCGGGGCAGCCGCGAGTGCGGCCGCCTTCCTCGTGGCCTGCAGCGACGACACCGGCAACCCGGGTCGCGCCGACAGCAGCACCCTCACCGGGGAGGAAGACGCCACGCCCGAGCCGACACCCGATCCGGTCCTCGTGGCGCGTGAGGTGGCGGAGGCCAAGGGCCTGAGCGGCGATGCCGCCGGTCTCGCGGCCGCGGTGAGCGGGCTCCTCCTCGAACGCTCCCGGGTAGCAGTCCTGGCCCCGGAAGACGACTCCCTCACCGCCGCTGCCGCGACGCTCGCCGCGGCGTCCCGGTGGCCGGTGCTCGTCGGGGATGCGCGCGAGGCACTGCCCGAAGCGACGGTCGCCGAGCTGTCCCGGCTCGGCGTCGAGCATGTCGTCCAGGTGGTTCCCAGCGCAGCCACTGCCACTGCGACCGCGACGGCCACGTCCGGTGGAAGCGGGTCTGACCCAGCCACGGGTACGCCGACGCCATCCACGCCGGCACCGTCGGCACCATCGGCCCCCGGCGCGAATCTGCCTGCCTCGATCCAGGTGACCACGCTGCGGGCCGACGAGGTCGGGGCGCCACCGGCGGACCTGCCCCTCGGCGAGGAGCTCAACGACTGGCCGATGCTGGTCCTCGTGTCGACGGCCGCTCCTGCCGGCGCAGCCCTGGCCACCCTCGAGGCCCTCGGGGCACGAGCGCTCACCGGGGTCGTGGACCCCCGTGAGGACGCGACCGTCATGGGTGCGCTGCGGGAGAGCCCTGACCTGCCGATCGTCACGCTCGCGGCCGACGAGCAGAACGCCGGCGCACTCCTGGTCACCGGCAGGATGGCCCAGCGTGCGCCGGAGCTCCCCGGTGGTGGTGTCACCCTCTTCCCCCACCGGCGGATGGTCGCGCTGTACGGGCACCCCGGATCCCCCGTGCTGGGGCTCCTCGGGGAACAGGGCATCGAGTCGAGCATCGAGCGGATCGGCACCTATGTCGACCGCTACAGCCCCCTGGTCGCGGAGAGGGTCATCCCGGCGTTCGAGATCATCGCGAGCGTGGCGACGGCCGCGGCACAGCCCGACAACAGCTACTCGCACATCTGGCCGCCGGAGACCTTCCGCGCCTGGGTCGACGCCGCGAAGGAGGCCGGTGTCTATGTCGTCCTCGACCTCCAGCCCGGTCGCACCGACTTCCTCACCCAGGCCAAGGCCTACGAGGAGCTCCTGGTCGAGCCCCATGTCGGGCTCGCCCTGGACCCGGAATGGCGGCTGGGACCCGACGAACGTCACCTCGTGCGGATCGGGTCGGTCGATGCGGCCGAGATCAACTCCGTCAGTGAGTGGCTCGCCCAGCTGGTGCGCAGGCACGACCTGCCGCAGAAGGTCCTCACGCTGCACCAGTTCCGGCTCTCGATGATCCGCGACCGCGACCAGGTCCGCACCGACCATCCCGAGATCGCCGTCGTGCTGCACGCCGACGGTCAGGGCGGACAGGCCGCCAAGCAGGACACCTGGCGCGCACTCAAGGCCGACCTCCCCGACGGCATGTGGCTCGGGTGGAAGAACTTCTACGACGAGGACTCGCCCATGCTCACGCCCGAGCAGACGGTCGCGCAGGTCGACCCGACCCCCTGGTTCATCTCCTACCAGTGACCGTCCCTCACGGACGGTCCTGGCCCGCGGTCAGGCAGGTGAGAGCGAGTCCCATCCGGCGTCCCGGGCTGCGCACGTCGCGAGGACGGCGACAGCGAGGGTCATGTTCTGCAGACCTCCGGACAGCACTGCCTCGCGCACCTCGTCCAGCGGGACGAAGGCCCGCGGCATACCGAGCTCCTCACCGTCGCGCTCGTGGAGCTCGGAGGCGGGGACGGGTCGCAGGTCCCGGGCCAGGAAGATCGCGATCGTCTCCGACGAGCTGCCCGGCGTGGTGGCGACGTCGAGGAGCCGGTGCCAGCGCGACGCATACAGATCCGCCTCCTCGGCCAGCTCCCGCTGAGCGGTGCTTAGCGGCGCCTCCCCCTCGACATCGGTGAGGCCCGCGGGGATCTCCCACTCGAGCCGGCCGACGGGGTGGCGGTACTGCTGCACCAGGACAACCCGCTGGTGCTCGTCGAGCGCGACGACCGCCGCGGCGCCAGGGTGGTCGATGAAGTCCCTCGTCACCGTCCCGGCCGCACCGAGGTCCACGACCTCGGTGACGACGTCCCAGACGTGACCCCGGAACGCGGTCGCCCGGGAGAGCACCGGCCGCGGGTCAGTCTCGTCGATGAGCTCCACAGAGCCGATCAGACCTCGGACGGCTTCGGGCGCTCGACCTCGACGAGGCGGGCTGCGCGCTGCTGCTCGATCGCAGCGCCGATGAGACCGGCGAAGAGCGGGTGGGCCCGGTGCGGGCGCGACTTGAACTCCGGGTGAGCCTGGGTGGAGACGTAGTACGGGTGCACATTCTTGGGCAGCTCGACGAACTCGACGAGGCCGAGTTCCGGGTGGGTGCCGGAGACGACGAGCCCGCCGTCCTCGAGCTGCTCCTTGTAGTGGTTGTTGACCTCGTAGCGGTGCCGGTGCCGCTCGGTGACGTCGGTCGAGCCGTAGGCCTGCGCGACGACCGAGCCCGCGAGCAGGGTGGCCGGCTGCGAGCCGAGCCGCATCGTGCCGCCGAGGTCGCCGGCTCCCTCGACGAACGCCTTCTGCTCCTCCATCGTCGCGATGACCGGCGCGTCGGTTCCGGGGTCGAACTCGGTCGAGCTGGCGCCCTCGATGCCGCAGACGTTGCGGGCGTACTCGATGACCATGCACTGCAGACCGAGGCAGATGCCGAGCGTGGGCACCTGGCGCTCGCGCGCCCAGCGGAGCGCACCGACCTTGCCCTCGATCCCCCGCACGCCGAAGCCTCCCGGAACGAGAACGGCGTCCACGCCGCTGAGCTCCTCGCGGGCGCCGGCCTCGGTGGCGCACTTGTCGGACTCGACCCAGCGGATCCGCACCTTGGCGTCGTTGTGGAACCCGCCGGCGCGGAGTGCCTCCATGACGGACAGGTATGCATCGGGCAGGTCGATGTACTTGCCGACCAGCGCCACCTCGACCTCGTGCTCGGGGAAGTGGACCCGCTGGAGCAGCTCGTCCCAGTCGGTCCACTCGACGTCCCGGAACTTGATGCCCATCCGACGGATGACATAGACGTCGAGCCCCTGCTCGTGGAGCACCTTGGGGATGTCATAGATGCTCGGCGCATCGACAGCCGCAGCGACGGCCTCGCTGTCGACGTCGCACATGAGAGAGATCTTGTTTTTGATCGCCTCGGGCAGCTCCCGGTCCGCGCGCAGAACGAGTGCGTCGGGCTGGATGCCGACCTGACGGAGCGCAGCGACCGAGTGCTGGGTCGGCTTGGTCTTCAGCTCCCCGCTCGGCGCGAGGTAGGGCACGAGCGAGACGTGGATGAAGACGCAGTCGTCACGGCCGAGGTCGTGGCGCACCTGGCGCGCAGCCTCGAGGAACGGCAGGGACTCGATGTCGCCGACCGTGCCGCCGATCTCGGTGATGATGACGTCGGGAGCCTCGTCGTCATCGACGCCGGGACTGCCCGCGGCCTCGGCCCGCATCCGGGCCTTGATCTCGTTCGTGATGTGGGGGATGACCTGGACGGTGTCGCCGAGGTACTCGCCACGTCGCTCCTTGGCGATGACGCGTGAGTAGACCTGACCGGTCGTCACGTTCGAGTTCGCGGACAGGTTGACGTCGAGGAAGCGCTCGTAGTGGCCGATGTCGAGGTCGGTCTCGGCACCGTCCTCGGTGACGAACACCTCGCCGTGCTGGAACGGGTTCATCGTTCCGGGATCGACATTGAGGTAGGGGTCGAGCTTCTGCATCGTGACCCGCACTCCCCGCGCCCGCAGCAGATTGCCGAGCGATGAGGCCGACAGGCCCTTGCCGAGGGAGGAGGCGACGCCTCCGGTCACAAAGATGTGTTTCGTCGAAGCCGCCACGGGCTTTTACTCTACGTCATCTCCCGGGGTGCGATCGACGACGCGCCGCGCCAGACTGTATGCCGCCGTCGCCGCCGCCACCGCGTCGTCGCTTGTCGGAAGCTCGAGTGAGCGCCCCCGCGACCGTTCCCGCATCCGCTCCCGCCGGAGCGGGTCTGCCAGAGCGTGCCGAACCGCCTCGATGAGACCCGTCCGGTCCCCGACGGCGACCAGCTCGGCTGCGGATCCGAGCACGGCTCCGGTGCCCCCGCCGTCGGTGGCGACGATGGCAGCTCCCTGGTGCAGGGCCTCCTGGATCCAGACCGGTTGTCCCTCCCAGTCCGCTGTCGAGATGACGAGGTCTGCGGCCGCGAGCAGGTCGGGGACATCGCGCCGGTGTCCGAGCAGCCGCACGGGAAGGTGCTCGGTGTCGATCCGTTCCTGCAGCCGTTCCCGGAGCGGGCCCTCACCGGCGACGACGAAGAGAGGGTGCGGACGCAGATCGGTGAGGGCCGCTGCCACGTCGAGGAGCAGGCCGTGGTTCTTCTGGTCAGCGAGGCGGCCGACATTGACGACAAGGGGCCTGTCCGGCTCCAGGTCGAGCCCGGCCCGCACGGCGTCCGGTGCGGCGGCGACCGAGGACGGCGGCGGCGCCGCGACGACGGCGATATCGACCTGGCGGGCACCGAGAGCGCGCTGCCGGTCGACGAGATCGGCTGAGACACCGAGCACCAGATCGGCCCGCGCAGCGACGATGCGCTCGAGCGCTCCGAACACCCGCCGCGCGACGGGACCGGCCGGGGCCGCGTTGTGCAGGGTGACGACGACCGGAGTCCGTGGGCGACGCACGAGGGAGCACAGCGCACCTGCCCGAAGCCCGTGGGCGTGGACCACATCCGCGTGGGCGGCCACCTGTCGCAGGCGGGCTGCGGCGCGCGCGTCGTGCCAGGGGTGCGGCAGTGCGGCTATCTCGACCGGAATGTGGCGCGCACCGGCCTCGACGAGTCCGAAGTGCTCCGCGACGGCTGTGGGACAGGCGACGAGCACGTCGTGCCCGGCGGCGCTGAGGCCACTCACGAGGTCCTCGACATGGCGGCCCACACCGCCGGCGCTGCTCCCGAGGACAAGGGCGACTCTCATCGTCGGATCACCTTCCGTCGTAGGTAGGCCAAGGTGTCCCCCCAGCCGTGAAGGATGCCCGTCCCCCAGTGGCGCACGGCCAGCAGGACGAGTGCCGCCCCCGCAAGGGTCATACCGATGGACCACCCGACTCCGAGGAGGACGACGGTCCGCCCCGCAGCGGCCGTCCCGCTCAGGAGCAGCGCCGGGAGACCGACTGCGATCGCCCAGCCGGCGGCCACGACGAGGCCCGCAGTGACCGGGCGACCCCGGATGTACAGCGCTCGCGTGAGGAGTGCCTGCACGCCCAGTCCGACCAGACCCGGGGCGAAGGCCCGCAGGCCGACAGCCATGGCGGGCACTGCGCTGCCGCTCGCCGTGCCCCCACCCCGACGAGCATCGAGATACGAGAACACCGCCCCGACCAGAGGCGAGACAGCCAGGAGCAGGACCACGCCCGCAACGCCGAGGAGGATGGCGAGATGGAGCGCGCGCCCGAGCAGCGCCGAGGCCTCGGGCGAGCCACGCTCGGCAAGGGGCGAGCCCGCCGAAGCGTCGTCGGTCCGC
>JAAYSB010000327.1 GCA_012518475.1 Intrasporangiaceae bacterium
CCGGCCCGCGAAGTTTTCCACAATCGCGCGGCGCATAGGCTGGCTCGGGTGACGACGACGCCGACTCCGACCATCCTCGCGACCTCCGGGGGCTACCGCCCGGACCCTCGACTGGCCATCCGGTTCAGCCCGCTGTTCCACCACGCCGTCGAGCTCTCGGGGGCCCACGGGCGCACGCCGCGGGTGACCTA
The DNA here is from genome assembly GCA_012518475.1 of Intrasporangiaceae bacterium. Taxonomy (GTDB): domain Bacteria; phylum Actinomycetota; class Actinomycetes; order Actinomycetales; family Dermatophilaceae; genus F2B08. Next base: position 192 of record JAAYSB010000327.1, read on the forward strand.
TATCGGCACCGCTGGCGGGGACCAGCGCTACTGGAACGCGCACATGCACGACGCCGCGCTGCAGGCCGGCTTCACCATGACGACCCTCGACCTGTTCCCCATGCCGAGCATCGAGGACATCCCCGGACACCTGCTCGAGCAGGACGTCATCTGGGTCCAGGGCGGATCCGTCGCGAACCTCCTCGCGGTCTGGGCGGTCCACGACCTGGCTCCGGCGCTGCGCGCTGCCTGGGAGGCCGGCGTCGTCCTCTCCGGGGTCTCCGCCGGCTCGATCTGCTGGTTCCAGGGCGGCTGCACCGACTCCTTCGGTCCCGAGCTGCGGGCCGTGACGAACGGCCTGGGCTTCCTCCCCTACGGCAACGGCGTCCACTACGACTCCGAGGACCGCCGGCGGCCGACGATCCACGCTCTCGTCGCTGACGGGACCCTCGGTGAGACCCACTGCAGCGACGACGGAGTCGGCCTCGTCTATCGCGGCACGGACTTCGTCGAGGCCGTGACCGACGTCGACGGCAAGGGCGCCTACATCGTGCGCGCCGTCGACGGCACGGTCACCGAGGAGCGAGTCGGACCGCGTCGCCTGTCCGAGCGCTGAGCCGCGCCGCGTCGATGACCTCGAGGGTGCGCACCGCATCCATCGGGTCGACCGGCAGATCGGCCGGGTCACCGGTCACGAGAGCGTGGTCCACGGCTCGATAGAAGTCGGCCTGGTCCCCACCGGCACTCGGCACCGGATGGCGCTCCTCTCCCAGGAACAGCCAGCCGCAGTGTCCGTCGCTGTCGGCAAGGTCGGCGAAGACGTTCGGCTCGCTCTCGAACTGGTTGAGGACGAAGGCCCCCTCCCGGCCGAGCACGCGGATCCGCGGTCCTGGCGCCCCGGCCAGGCTTGTCGCGGACAGATACGACACGACCCCCGACTCGTGCGTGCAGACGACGACGGCGTCATCCTCGGCGACGCTGAGGCGCGAGGCGAGCGTCGCATACACCCGCGTGACCGGTCCGGCGAGCAGGACGGCCTGGTCGATGAGGTGCGTGTGCAGGTCGAGGAGCAGTCCGCCGCCCTGCTCCGACGATGCCGTCTCGCGCCACCGGTCCTGACGCTGCGGACGCCAACGCTCCCAGCGCAGCTCGATCCGCGTGACGTCGCCGAGCGCACCGTCGGCGATCGCGCGCTGAAGGGTGCGGAAGGACGGGTCGTAGCGCCGGTTCTGGAAGACCGTGAGCAGGACGCCGGCCCTGCGCGCAGACTCCACGACGTGGCGGGCCTCTGGGCCGGTGAGCGCGAGCGGCTTGTCGACAACAACGGGGACGCCGGCGTCGATGCAGGCGAGAGCCTGCTCGCCGTGACCTCTGGTCGGGGTCGCGAGAACGACCAGGTCGAGATCGTCCCGCTCGAGCAGAGCGTCGAGGTCCGGGACGACCTCAGTGTCCGGGCGGTCGTCCCGGACCTGGGTGACCCGCTCGGGGCTGCTCGTCGCGACGGCGACGACCTCGAGTCCGGCGCGTTCGAGGAGCGGTGCGTGGATGCCCCGGCCGGCCGATCCATATCCCGCCAGTCCGACTCGTCGCATGGGCCCAACTCTAGGTCTGGACACTCTCTGACTGGCGTAGCCTGGTCAGATGCGTCTCGTCCACCTCGGCTTCGCCCCCGACTACGTCGACTACACGGCGGCGTGGGACCGCCAGCGTGAGGTCCATGCCCAGGTCGCCGCCGGTGGCGAGGACGTCACTCTGCTGCTCGAGCACGCTGCCGTCTACACGGCCGGCAAGCGCACGGAGGCGCACGAGCGCCCCCTCGACGGGACCCCGGTCATCGATGTCGACCGCGGCGGCAAGATCACCTGGCACGGACCCGGCCAGCTCGTCGGGTACCCGATTGTCGCGCTGCCCGAGGTGCCGATCGACGTCGTCGCGCACGTGCGGCGCCTCGAGGAGGTCATGATCCGCGTCTGTGCCGAGTTCGACGTGGTGGTCGAGAGGGTCGACGGGCGGACCGGGGTGTGGGTGCGTGCCGACGACAGGGGTCCGGACCGCAAGCTCGGTGCGATCGGTGTGCGGGTCAGCAACCGGGTCACCATGCACGGCTTCTCGCTCAACTGCGACAACGACCTCGGCTGGGCCGACGTCATCATCCCGTGCGGGATCGCCGACGCCGGGGTCGGCTCGCTGACCAAGGAAGCCGGCCGCCCCATCACCGTCCAGGACGTGCTCCCCTACACGGAGAAGCACCTTCTCGACGTGCTGGCCTAGGCTGGTCGGGTGACTGTCGCACCAGAGGGACGCAGGCTGCTCCGCGTCGAGGCCCGCAACGCCGAGACCCCGATCGAGCGCAAGCCGACATGGATCCGGACCACCGCCAAGATGGGTCCGGAGTACTCGGCGATGAAGAGCCGGGTCTCCGGGGGCGGGCTGCACACCGTCTGCCAGGAGGCCGGCTGCCCCAACATCTTCGAGTGCTGGGAGGACCGTGAGGCGACCTTCCTCATCGGCGGCGACGTCTGCACCCGCCGGTGCGACTTCTGCGACATCGCCACCGGCCGGCCCCAGGCCCTCGACCGGGACGAGCCCCGCCGGGTTGCCGAGTCCGTGCGCGAGATGGGGCTGCGCTACTCGACCGTGACCGGCGTCGCCCGTGACGACCAGCCCGACGGTGCCGCGTGGCTCTATGCAGAGACCATCCGCAAGATCCACGAGCTCAACCCCAACACCGGCGTCGAGATCCTGCCTCCCGACTTCGGCGCGGAGCCCGATCTCGTCGGTCAGGTCTTCGACGCCCGCCCGGAGGTCTTCGCGCACAACCTCGAGACCGTCCCGCGGATCTTCAAGCGGATCCGCCCGGCGTTCACCTACGACAAGTCGCTCAAGGTCCTCACCATGGCTCGCGCCGAGGAGCTCGTGACCAAGTCCAACCTCATCCTCGGCATGGGCGAGACCGACGACGAGATCGAGCAGGCGATCCGCGACCTGCACGACGCCGGCTGCGACATCCTCACCATCACCCAGTACCTCCGCCCCTCCAAGCTCCACCACCCCATCGACCGGTGGGTCAAGCCGGACGAGTTCGTGCACTGGAGCACGGTCGCCACCGACATCGGGTTCAAGGGCGTCATGGCCGGTCCGCTGGTCCGCTCGTCCTACCGCGCCGGCCGGCTCTGGGCGCAGGCGATGCGCACCTGGGGGCGCCCGCTGCCCGAGCATCTGACCCACCTCGGCGAGAACCTCGACGAGCCGGCCCGCCAGGAGGCGGCCACATTGGTGGCTCGCGCTCAGCAGAACGTATCCTGACCCACATGGCGTTGTTCGGGAAGAAGAAGTCTGCTGACGAGCAGAGCGGGTCCGCAGAGAAGAAGCCGGGTCGCCTCGCGCAGATCCGGCAGGGATACCAGGCGATCAAGCAGCTCGACCCCAATGTCGGCTGGTTCATGCTCGCCGCGGCGCTTGCGGTACTCGTCGTCGCCCTCCTCATCGGCGGCCTCTGGCTCGGGCGACCCATCTTCACGATCCTCTTCGCCATCCCCCTGATGCTGCTCGCAGCCATGGTCGTGCTCAACGTGCGGGCCAACAAGGCCATGTACGGCGCACTCGACGGTCGTGCCGGGGCCACGGGTATCGCGCTGTCCCAGATCCGCCGCGGCTGGTACACCTCCCAGGAGCCGGTGGCCGCAGACGTCCAGCGCCGCGACATGGACTTCAGCAACGCCGCGGTCGTCTTCCGGGCCTTGGGCCGTCCCGGCATCGTCCTCGTCGGCGAGGGCCCCAAGCCCCGCGTCAACAAGCTCCTCGAGAAGGAGCGCAAGAAGGTCGCCCGCGTCGCCCCCGGCGTCCCGATCCACACGTTCATCGCCGGTGACGGCGAGGGGGACATCCCCATCCGCAAGCTCTCCGGCAAGGTGCAGCGCCTCAAGAACACGCTGACCAAGCAGGAGGTCTCCGTCGTCAACAAGCGACTGAAGTCCCTCCCCGGCCTGCGCGACGGCATGCCCGCCGGTGTCGACCCGACCAAGGTGCGGATGAGCCGCAAGGCCCTGCGCGGCCGCTGAGCCGCTGTCGACCGGCTACTGACCGGCCCCGGTCAGCGGGTCAACAGCGTCATCGTCCCGGCCGCCTTGTCGTGGAAGCCGCGGCCGTCACTGGCGGTGAAGATCGCCGGGAAGAACACCCCGACGAGCAGCGTCCGGATGAGCACCTGCTTCAGCGGCGCCGGCTCTTGGTTCTGAGCGAGGACCCGCAGGCCCACGATCGTGTGGCCGATGGTCGCGCCGCGCGTCCCGACGAGGATCAGGTGCATGAGCAGGAACAGCCCGAGCGGGGCGAACGACTCCACCGCTCCCGGCCCACTCGTGTCGACGAAGGCCCGCACGATGAGCAGCGCGATCACCCAGTCGACCATCGCGGCGAGCGCCCTGCGCAGCAGGGACGCGAGCGAGCCTGGCCCCTTCGGCGGCAGGAACAGCTCAGCCCCGGGATAGTCGAGGTCCGCTGGGTCGTTCGGGCGCGTTGACACGCACTCACTGTAGGTGCCCACGGGTCGGGTTCGGCGACCGGGTCAGGTGCGCGAGGCATACCGATTCGTAATTAACACGCGTGAAACACGGCAGTTATGGGGCCGATACGCCTGCTCACTACTGTGGAACGCGTTCACCACCCACACCGGAAGGACCACCCGTGTTCACCAGCCCCGACGAGGTTCTCGGCTACATCAAGGACCAGGACGTCAAGTTCGTCGATGTCCGTTTCTGCGACCTGCCAGGGATCATGCAGCACTTCAACGTCCCGGCCCAATCCCTCGATGAAGACTTCTTCACCGTCGGCCAGGCCTTCGACGGCTCCTCGATCCGCGGCTTCCAGGCGATCCACGAATCCGACATGAAGCTCCTCCCCGACGTGGCGACGGCATACATCGACCCCTTCCGCGCTGAGAAGACGCTCGTCATGAACTTCTCGATCGTCGACCCCTTCACGGATGAGCCGTACAGCCGCGACCCGCGCAACATCGCCGCCAAGGCCGAGGCCTACCTGAAGTCGACCGGCATTGCCGACACCGCGTACTTCGGCGCCGAGGCCGAGTTCTTCGTCTTCGACGACGTCCGGTTCAAGACCGAGGCCAACGCCGGCTACTACTTCCTCGACAGCAAGTCCGCTGTCTGGAACACCGGCCGTGAGGAGGAGGGCGGCAACAAGGGCTACAAGCCGCGGATGAAGGGTGGCTACTTCCCCGTCTCCCCCACGGACCACTTCGCCGACCTCCGCGACAAGATCTGCCTCACCCTGGCCGACGTCGACCTCACCGTCGAGCGCTCGCACCACGAGGTTGCCTCCGGTGGTCAGCAGGAGATCAACTACCGGTTCAACACGCTGCTGCACTCCGGCGACGACATGATGAAGTTCAAGTACGTCGTCAAGAACGTCGCCTGGCAGGCCGGCAAGTCCGCGACCTTCATGCCCAAGCCGATCTTCGGTGACAACGGATCGGGTATGCACACCCACCAGTCCCTCTGGAAGGACGGCGAGCCGCTGTTCTACGACGAGAAGGGATACGGCGGCCTGTCCGACATCGCCCGCTGGTACATCGGTGGCCTGATCAAGCACGCCCCGGCTGTCCTGGCCTTCACCAACCCGACGGTGAACTCCTACCACCGTCTCGTCCCGGGCTACGAGGCTCCGGTGAACCTGGTCTACTCGGCCCGGAACCGTTCCGCCTGCATCCGCATCCCGATCGCCGGCACCTCGCCAAAGGCCAAGCGCATCGAGTTCCGCGTCCCGGACCCGTCGTGCAACCCCTACCTCGCCTTCGCCGCCCAGCTCATGGCCGGTCTCGACGGCATTCGCAACCGCATCGAGCCGCCGGAGCCGATCGACAAGGACCTCTACGAGCTGCCGCCGGAGGAGCACGCCGCCATCGAGCAGGTCCCCGGCTCGCTGCCCGCCGTCCTCGACGCGCTCGAGGCCGACTACGAGTTCCTCCTCGAGGGTGACGTCTTCACCAAGGACGTCATCGAGACCTGGATCGAGTACAAGCGCAAGAACGAGATCGACCCGATCCGCTTCCGCCCGCACCCGCACGAGTTCGAGATGTACTACGACATCTGATCGTTTCCGCAGGTCAGCGGCTTAAGCACCCGCAAAATGTCCGCACGAGTTGTCATCGCCACAGCGACGGCAGCTCGTGCGGACTCATTCTGCGCCTATCGGCAAGGTCCACGGCACTGCTAGGGCAGTCGATACGAAGTGCCCAGGGCAGCGTTGAGCTGGTCGAACAACACCCCCGTTTGTTCCCGGACGACAGCGAAGGTAGCGGCGCCTTCGATCGGGCTGACCGAGTACGTGTCGGCCGCCTGCCTGGCGAAATCCTCAAGCGTGGCCAGACGGGCCATGTAGTCGGCTGCATCCACACCGGGAGGAACCCCGGCATCAGCCAGCCGGACGAAGCTGTCCCCGAGCATCCGCATCGGCGTGGGCACCTGGATCCCGTCCAGGAGACGCTCATCGATGATCCGGATGTCCTCGATGATGTCGGAAACCTTGGAATCCGCCCAATCCCGGTCGAAGGACGACTCCGGAACCGGGTCACTTGTCGTGGTCGTTCTCGTCGGAGCCGCTCGCGTGGGTGCCGGGGCCGAGGTCTGCGATGTCGCGCTCGGTTGGGGTACCGATGTGGTCGCGCTGGACGTCGGA
>JAAYSB010000328.1 GCA_012518475.1 Intrasporangiaceae bacterium
GGGTAGCCGGGCCCTGTCCTTGGTCCTCGGTGTTGTTCGCACACGCCCGGATGGCAGCCTCACAGTAGAAGTCCCCGAGCCGGTCGTCCGGGCCAGATGCACAGAACGACACCTGGATGTACTCGTACTGAACCCCGGGTTGCTCATCCGCCCGAGCAGCCGCAAGTGCCGAATCCTGTGCTCCCCCGATCGTCGCTCCTCCCCGGCCCAGCGATCCCCCGAAGCGACCACCCTCTGGTTCCGCCATCAAAATGGGAGAGGCCCAGACCATGAGCCCGGCAAGGCTTACGTATGCAAGTCGAGATCCAAGAGTTCCCATTGTTCCCCGTTCCACTTGGCACCGCCCGTACCGCTGTACTCGGCAGGGGCGGCACCCTCCTCCACCACGTCGCCCTCCATCTCGATATCCGAGCCCGGGAGAAGCACGACCATGTTGAAGAGTTCGACGTCCTGGGAGGTACCTCCCACGACCGCCATTGACTGCACGTCGTAGACCTGACTCGCCGCGCGCTGTCCATCCCGGACGAGCGTTTCAGCATCCATCTCCATGGCCTTACACGATTGACAATCAGCATGGGCCAGCGTCGGGATTAGCCCCACCTGGGGGGTCATCATCGCGATATTGGCCACATCGAAGTAGTACCGAATGAACGCCTCCGCCCCCTCAGGAGTGTTCTCCTTCGCCGCCTCAGGCAACTCAGGAAGCGCCGACGCCTCAGTCGGCTCCGCCGTCGGCCCTTCAGTCGGCTCCTCAGTCGACTCGAGCTCGGTGGGCGACGGCGATGATTCCGGCGAGCTCGTCGGAGCCGACGGTGAGGCCGTTGTCGGCGGATCCTCGACCTCGGTGCCACCGTTGCACCCGACCAGCACAACCGCCGCAACAGCGGCCACGGCCCCTGCGCGGATCGAACGCAGGCTGAAGCGATACGTCATCTGGTGTCCCTGCCTGATGAGTGGTCAACCCGGGCCGGTGCGGCGCCGGGTTCTTCGAGACTAACCCGACCCGGCGGCCCTCGCACCTGCAGGAATACAGAATGTGGACAACCTCGGCTCAGCTGAGAGCGCGCTCCAGGTCGGCGAGAAGGTCCGCGGTGTCCTCCAGGCCCACTGAGATCCGGATAGTGCCGTCGGCAATGCCGGCAGCAGCCCGCGCCTCGGGGCTGAGCCGGCGATGGGTCGTCGTTGCGGGATGCGTGGTCAGCGACTTCGCGTCGCCGAGGTTGTTCGAGATGTCCACGAGTGCAAGGGCATTCATCACAGCGAAGGCATCGGCCTTCTCCCCGTCGATCGTGAACGTCACGACAGTTCCGCCGCCGAGCATCTGACGCTGCGCCAGCTCGTACTGCGGATGCGACGGCAGCCAGGGGAAGCGCACGTCGACCACCCGCGGATGAGCGGAGAGGAACTCCGCCAGCGCCAGCGCCGACCGGGACATCTGCTCGACCCGCAGCCGGAGCGTCTCCAGGCCCTTGACGTTGACCCACGCGTTGAACGGCGACATCGCCGGGCCGGCGTGCCTCATGAGGTTCTTGACCGGACCGTTGATGAACTCCTCCGGACCGAGGACCGCTCCCCCGAGGACGCGACCACCGCCGTCAATGTGCTTGGTCGTCGAGTACACGACGATGTCGGCGCCGTGCTCGAGCGGCTTCGAGAAGACCGGCGTGCCGAAGACGTTGTCGACGACGACCTGGGCGCCGACCGCGTGCGCGAGATCGGACACCGCACGGATGTCGACGAGCTCCTGCATCGGGTTGCTCGGGGTCTCGAAGAACACCGCGTCCGTGGGCCGGTCGAGGGCCGCCTCCCACTGCGAGAGGTCGGAGCCGTCGACGAGGACGGTCTCAACACCGAACCTCGGCAAGATCTCGTCAACGATGACGAAGCAGGACCCGAACAGCGCCCGTGA
>JAAYSB010000032.1 GCA_012518475.1 Intrasporangiaceae bacterium
CCCTCTTCGCCGTCGGCCTGGCCTCGGTCTCGCTGGCGCTGAACTTCGACTCGGTCGAGCAGGCCATCGCCGCCGGTGCGCCGAAGCAGTACAGCTGGCTGCTCGCCCACGGCATCATCGTCACCCTAGTGTGGCTCTACATCGAGTTCCTGCGCCTCATGGCGCGCATGCGCGAGTGATCGACCGCTCACAGCTGCACTCCGCCGGGACAGGGTCACCTGTCCCGGCGGAGTCGTCTGTGGAGCTCGACCGCATCCGCCGCCGCTTCCGCGAGCTTCCGGTTGCCGACGCGATCAGGGGTATGCGCCGCGCACGAACACTTCTCGACCGCCTCAGCGACCGGCTGGGTCAGCCGGCTGTCCCGGACCTCGGTCCGGCGACCATCCCGGACCAGCTGGCAGTGCTGGTCCATGACGCATACCGCGTCGGCAGAGGGGCCGGGCTGGACGGTGAGCTCGCGGAGCTGCGGCGTGCCCTCTGATCGACCGGCCAGGACGACCGGCGACGAGACAAGACAAACGGGGACTGGACAAGGGAACCTTTCCCTTGTCCAGTCCCCGTTTCTCGCCTGAGGCGGGAAAGCTGAGGAACCGTCAGCTGAGTCGCTCGACGATGATGGCCATGCCCTGGCCGCCGCCGACGCACATCGTCTCGAGGCCGAACTGGCCGTCGCGGGCGCGCAGGCCGTTGAGCAGGGTCGTCATGATGCGGGTGCCGGTGGAGCCGAAGGGGTGGCCGAGGGCGATGGCGCCGCCGTGGACGTTGAGCTTGTCGAAGTCCATGCCGAGGTCGTCAGCGGACGGCAGGACCTGGGCGGCGAAGGCCTCGTTGATCTCATAGAGGTCCATGTCGCCGATCGACATGCCGGCGCGGGCGAGGGCCTGCTTGGAGGCCTCGACCGGGCCGAGGCCCATGATCTCGGGGGAGAGGCCGGAGACGCCGGTCGAGACGATCCGGGCGAGCGGGGTCAGGCCGAGGTCCTTGGCCTTGGTGTCGCTCATGATGAGCACGCCGGAGGCGCCGTCGTTGAGCGGGCAGCAGTTGCCGGCGGTGACGGTGCCGTTCTCGCGGAAGACCGGGTTGAGCCCCTGGACCGCCTCGAGGGTGACGCCGGCGCGAGGACCGTCATCGGTGCTGACGACGGTGCCGTCCTCGAGGGTGACCGGGGTGATCTCGCGCTCGAAGAACCCGTCCTTGATGGCCTGCTCGGCGCGGTTCTGGCTTGTGACGCCCCATTCGTCCTGACGCTGCCGGGAGATGCCGCGGGAGGTCGCGACATTCTCCGCGGTCTGTCCCATCGACAGGTAGACGTCCGGGAGCAGGCCCTCCTCGCGGGGATCGGTCCACGTCGTGTTGTTCTCGGCGATCTGGGCGCTGCGCTTGGCGGCGTCGGCGAACTTCGGGTTCATCGTGTCCTCGGCCGACCCGCCCGCCCCGGCGAAGTTCGTGTACTGCGAGACGCACTCGACGCCACCGGAGATGAAGACGTCACCCTCTCCGGCCTTGATGGCGTGGTAGGCCATCCGCATCGTCTGGGTCGAGGACGCACAGAACCGGTTGACCGTCGAGGCCGGGAGGTGGTCGAGGCCGGCGAGGACGGCGATGACCCGCGCCATGTTCGAGCCGTGTCTGCCGCTCGGCTCGGCGCAGCCCCAGTACAGGTCCTCGACAAGGGTGGGGTCGAGGCCGGGGGTCTGCGCGAGCAGGGAGGCCACCACCTGGGCCGACAGGTCGTCCGGACGGATGTCCTTGAGCGAGCCCTTGAAGGCGCGCCCGATCGGGGTCCGGGACGTGGCGACGATAACGGCTTCGGTCATGAGTTCCTCCAGGTTGC
>JAAYSB010000329.1 GCA_012518475.1 Intrasporangiaceae bacterium
GCGAGAGCTGCTCCGGCCACTCCAACCCGCCGTCGGCAGCACCCGCGATCGACTTCCTGGAGGACGGCAGCTCGGTGATCCGTCCCGAACTGGCCACCGCATACTTCTACGCCGACTGCGATCCAGGGGCGGCAGCGCGAGCGGTCGCCCACCTCCGCCCCCAAGCACCCGGCCACGGCCGCGCGCCGGCCACCGCAGCCACCTGGCGGGACACCCCGACCCGGTATGTCGTATGCGCCGCGGACCGGGCCCTCCACCCCGACATCCAGCGCCGGCTGGCTCAGCGCTGCGACAGCGGCGTCGAGATCGACGCGAGCCACTCCCCCTTCCTCTCCCAGCCGGAGCGGATCGCCGCAGAGCTGGCACGTGTCGGCGCGTAGCCCGACAGATGGAGGCGCCAGGCGTCGCTGCTCCGACGTCGGCCACCCCCACCCGACGAGCAAGCACCTACGCGCTACGAGCGCAGGCCCTCGAACTGGTCGTCGCGGTACTCGACGCCGTCGAGGGTGGCGACCCCCTCGGCGATCTGTTCCTCGCGCTCCCGCAGCTCGACCCGGCGGATCTTGCCCGAGATCGTCTTCGGGAGCTCCCCGAACTCCAGACGCCGCACCCGCTGCCACGGCGCGAGGTGCTCGCGCGCATAGGCCAGGATCGAGCGGGCCGTCTCGGCGGTCGGCTCGTGACCGGGGGCGAGCATCACATACGCCTTCGGCACGGCCAGCCGAACCGGATCCGGTGTCGGGACGACAGCTGCCTCGGCGACTGCGGGGTGCTCGATGAGGACGGACTCCAGCTCGAACGGGCTGACCTTGTAGTCACTGGCCTTGAAGACATCGTCGGTGCGACCGATATAGGTGATGTAGCCGTCGGCGTCGACCGAGGCGACGTCGCCGGTGTGGTACCAGCCGCCCTCCATCGCCTCTGCGTTGCGGGCCTCGTCCCCCTGATAGCCGGTCATGAGCGACAACGGGCTCGCCGACAGGTCGAGGCAGATCTCGCCACCGTCCTCGCTCGCCCCCTCGATGCGCTCACCGGTGAGGGTGTCGACGAGGACGACCGGCATACCCGGCAGCGGGCGGCCCATCGACCCGGGCTTGAGCGGCGAGCCCGGGGTGTTGCCGATCGCCGCGGTCATCTCGGTCTGCCCGTAGCCGTCACGCAGGGTCAGCCCCCAGGCCTTCTCGACCTGGCTGATGACCTCGGGGTTGAGCGGCTCACCGGCACCGATGACCTCCCGCAGAGCCCCCGGTCCGCCGCTGAGATCGGCGTTGATGAGCATCCGCCACACGGTCGGCGGCGCACAGAAGCTCGTCACTGCGCGGGTGCGGAGCTGCTCCAGGAGCGCGGGCGCATCGAAGCGCGTGTAGTTGTAGACGAAGATCGTCGCCTCGGCGATCCACGGCGCGAAGAAGCACGACCACGCGTGCTTGGCCCACCCGGGGCTGGAGATGTTGAGGTGGACGTCGCCGGGTCGCAGACCGAGCCAGAACATCGTCGAGAGGTGCCCGACGGGATAGCTGACCTGGGTGTGCTCGACGAGCTTGGGCCGGCTGGTCGTCCCGCTCGTGAAGTACAGCAGCAGTGGGTCTCCCGGCGCCGTGCCCGGGTGCTCCACCGGCTCCGCGCCGATGGTGTATGCGTCGAGCAGGTTCTCCCACCCGCTCGCCTCCCCCACGCTGATGCGCCCGTAGTCCCCGTCGACACCGTCGAGCTTCCACGCGTCGGCCGCGTTGGTCACGACGAACTTCGCATTGCCCCGGGCGATCCGGTCGACAAGGTCCGTCGTTCCCACGGCGGTGGTGGTCGGCATGATGACCGCGCCGAGCTTCATCACCGCGAGCATGCAGTCCCACAGCTCGACCTGGTTGCCGAGCATGAGGATGACGGGGTCGCCCTTGCTCACACCCTGCCCGCGCAGCCAGGCCGCGACCTGGTCCGAGCGGCGGGCCATGTCGTCGAACGAGTACGTCGCCGCCGACCCGTCCTGCTCGACGAGGACGAGCGCATCCGCGTCATTGCCGCGCGCGATCGCGTCGAACCAGTCGATCCCCCAGTTGAACCGGTCGCCGACGTCGGGCCAGCGGAAGTCCTCGCAGGCTCGTCGGTGGTCGCCGCGCAGCCCGAGGAGCTGGTCGCGTGCTGCCCGATAGGCATCCGTCGCGTTCATGGGTGATCTCCCTCTCGACAGTGAGTGGTTCTGGGCCTGACAGGCATTCTCGCAGTCTGGGGCGACCTCTGCAGGCCTAACATCGGGGTGTGACAGCTCCCTCCGCACTCGGACTCGTCCTCGCCGCCGGCGCCGGCCGCCGGATGGGCCGCCCGAAGGCTCTGATGACCGACGACGACGGCCGCCCCTGGCTCCATCTGGCGATCGACGCCCTGCGCGACGGTGGGTGTGACCACGTCGTCGTCGTCCTCGGCGCCGAGGCGGATCAGGCCGAGGCCCTGGTCGAGTCGATGGCCGTCACCGTGACCCGCGCCGAGGACTGGGCCGAGGGCATGAGTGCCTCCCTCACCGCCGGACTGCGGGCGCTCCAGGGACATCTCGTCGAGCATCCCCGCGAGTTCGGGGCCGTCGTCATCACCCTCGTCGACCTCCCCGACGTCAGCGCCCGAGTCGTTGCGCGTGTCATCGACAAGGTCGGGACCGACCCGTCGGTCCTCGGCCGCGCCGTCTATGACGGTGACCCTGGGCACCCGGTCGTCATCGGCCTCGACCACCTCCCCGGTGTCGTCGAGGCCAGCGAGGGTGACCGCGGCGCCCGCGAGTATCTCCGCGACCGCGGCCTCACTCTCGTCGAGAGCGCCGACCTCGCGACGGGTCAGGACGTCGACAGCCTCTGACGTTGACGTGTGCGCACGGTGAGCCAGAGACTCACGGCGAGGTAGTACGCGACGTAGACCAGGGACAGGCCGATGAGGAGCGTCGAGGCGTCGGGGGACTGCCAGGTGAGCACCGCATACAGAACGAGCCAGAGCGCAGCCAGGAGCATGTTCGCCGTCCACCACGTCGCCGTCCGCGAGGGATAGACGTACTTCACCGGGACGAAGACGAGGATGGTGCACACGAGGAGCAGCGCCACGGTCACCGTTGTCGACAGGTCGGCGACGATGACGTAGAACGCGACGATGTTCCAGTAGCTCGGAAACCCGAGGAAGAAGTGGTCATCGGTCTTGGCGTCGGTGCGGGTGAACTGATAGCAGGACGCCAGCGCCGGCACCGCCGCGCACACGGCACCCGCTGTCCCCGCCGGAAGGTAGCCGTTCGCCCAGAGCAGCAGCATCGGCACGAACGCGTACGTGATGTAGTCGACGATGTTGTCCAGGAGCGCCCCGTCGATCTCGGGCATGACCTCCTTGACGCGAAAGTGCCTGGCCAGGAACCCGTCCGAGCCGTCGATGACCATGGCCACGAGGAACAGCCACAGGACCGTCCGCACCTCGCCGGCGTAGGCGTAGTGGACCATGAGCAGCGCGAGGACGACACCGAGGGCGGTGTAGGCGTGCACCGACGCGGCCGCCACCCGGGCGCTCGTCGAGACAGGCGTCATGGTCGCCACCCTACGGGTGAGCGTCCCCTCCGCGCGGGCACCAGGAGCCCGCAGGGGTATGCGGTGCGCAGCTCAGTCGTCGACGGCGGCAGCGAGAGCGGCCAGGGCCGCCGGGAAGCAGGCCTCCGGCGGCGTGACGAGTCCCGCGCCGACCTGGCCCGTACCGGCCACGGCCCCGGCCATCCCGGTGTTGATCTGCGGGAGAATCCCGGTCCGGACGACCTTCGTGACGTCGATTCCCGTTGGCGTGCCGCGGAACTCGAGGATCGGCACCTGGAACATCGGGTGCTCGGTCTCGGTGATCTCGTACATCCGCTGGGTGGCCTGGAGGGCGAAGGGGACATCACCGCCGACGAACTTGACGATGGCAGGAGCCGCCGCCATGGCGAACCCGCCGATCCCCCCGGTCTCGGTGATCGCGGAGTCGCCGATGTCCGGGTTGGCGTCCTTTGGCCCGTAGTCCCCGAGGAAGAGCCCCTCCGGCGTGTTCGCCGGGCCGGTGAACCACTGCTCCCCCGTGCCGCTGACCCGGATCCCGAAGTCGGTGCCGTTGCGCGCCATCGTCGTGACGATGGTCGATCCGGGGATCCCGTGGGCAGCCATCGTCGCAAGCTTGCAGGCGGGCATGCCGAGGTTGAGGAAGAAGTGCTCGTTCGCGCCCGAGAACCGCACGGCCTCAGCGATATCCGTCGAGGAACCCTCCGCTGTGATGAGCCCCGGGAGCATCTCGCGGAGCAGCATGAGCGAGCCGGCGCGGTTGCGGTTGTGGCCCTCGTCGCCCATCTGGAGCATCTGGGCGAGAATGCCCGTGATGTCGAACGGTCCGGTCGAGCGGACCGACTGCTGAAGCAGTGGTCCGAGCACGTCGGTCATCCAGTGCAGCCGGGTGATGACCTCGTCGTTGTAGGCGCCGTAGCGCAGCACCTTGCCCAGGCCCTCGTTGAGGGAGCACCAGGACATGTTGTCGTGGACCTCATCACGCAGCTCATAGAGCCACATCGACGGGCTGATCACCCCGGCCATCGGCCCCACGGCATCGCGATGGTGGCAGGGCTCGAGCTCGAAGACGCCGGCGGCAAGCTGCTCCTCGGCATCCTCGGCCGTCTCGGCGAGCCCCTCGAAAAGGACCGCGCCGATGAGCGCTCCCCTCATCGGGCCGGAGGCTCGCTCCCACTCCAGCGGCGGACCGGCGTGGAGGAAGGTCCCCCTCTCGAGGCCCACGGCGTCCTTGGCCTGGACGACGTCGACGAGAGTGGCGGTGGACGCCGTCATCCGCTGGGCGGCGAGGGCATTGGCCTGCGCGCGACGCGGATCGGCGAGCACCCTGGCAAGGTCGCCCTCGGTGCCCTCCATCGGTGGCTGCCACTCGGCCTCGATGACAGTCAGGGCCTGGTCGCGCAGCGCGTCGGCGAACAACCCGACGCCCGCAGTCGCGACGACCGGCTCAGCGCCGAGCAGACCGCGCAGGTTCGCTGACTGCCGGTCCGCACTCATCGGGTTCCTCCGGGGAGCTGGGCGACCGCGTGCCGGACCGCGGCGGCGTTGGACAGGAAGACCGACGCGCCGGCGTCGGCGAGGACGTCGGCGACCCGCGCATACCCCTGCGGGTCGTTCTCAGTCCCGGTGAGGGACACGACGACCGGCAACGACCGGCCGTCGGTATGCGCCGCGTCCCTCGCCGCGCGAATCGCGCCCGCGAGGTCGGCGGCCGGGTCGGGGTGGGCTCCGTGGCCGAGGACGAGGTCGAGCAGGAGGACTCCGCAGTCGGGATCGGCCGCCTCGGCGGCGATGCGCTCGAGGCGGAGGCTCGGGTCGATCATCGGGTGCGCCCGGCCCTGGGTCATCTCGTCGTCACCGAAGTCGATGATCACGTGGCCGTCGACCCGCTGCTGGCCGCTCACGTGGAGGTTCTCGTCGTGGGCGAGGTTGGAGCGGATGGGTGCATCGAGGACATCGCCGGCCACGAGCATCGCCTCGTCGGCGAGGGTCCCGCCGCAGAACAACCCGCGCAGGGCGGTGCCCTGACCGCTCGCCGATTCGGTCCCATTGAGGGAAATCGGCGGTTCGTCCTCGGCGGCGCGGGCCGGCCACTTCGGCACGGTCCGGCCTCGGGCGGCGAGGAACGACTCGACAGCGGCGGTGAGGTCGGGGCGGCCGGCACCGAGGATGGCCCAGTGCACGTCGAGGCCCAGGCCGCGGGCGACGTCCTCGACGTCGGCGAGGACAGCGTCGTCCGGTGGCTTGGAGACGACGAGGACCGAGGTGGTCTCCGGGTCGTCGGCGAGGGCGGCGAGCGCCTGCTTCGTCGACCGGCCGGCCACCTGCGCCTTGAGGTCCCGGCCGCCGACGCCGAGGCAGTGGGACACCCCGACACCTGCGGCGTCGAGGAGGCACATGACCTGCTGCGCGCCGGTCCCCGAGGCAGCCACGAGGCCCACCGAGCCGGGAGCGACGACGTTGCAGAAGCCGAGTGCCGCGCCGCGCACGAGGGCCGTGCCGCAGTCGGGGCCCATGACGAGGACGTCGGCCTGCGCGGCCGCGTCCTTGAGGCGGATCTCGTCCTCGACCGGCACGTTGTCGGAGAAGAGCATGACCGACAACCCGGACTGGATCGCGTCGAAGGTCTCGGTGACGGCGTGCTGCCCTGGCACGGAGATGAGGGCGAGGTTGGCCTCAGCGGCCCTGGCCGCGGAACCGAGGGTGCGCGGTGGGGGTGCCTCCCCCAACCCTGCTGCAGCACGCCCACCGGAGCGCAGGCCCGCGAGGGCGGACTCGACAGCGCCTCGGCCGGCCTCGAGCGCGTCCTCGGACTCGCCGCGGAGCGCGATGACGAGGTCGTTCGGCGCGGCCTCGGCGGGCACGTCGAAGCCCATGCCGGTGAGGACCTCGACATTGAGCTCGGTGGCCATGGCGACCTGGGCGGCGAGGATCCCTTCGGTGCCCGCGACCTGCCGGGAGACCTGCATGAGGGTGACCGAGTCGTGATAGGCGCCTTTGCGGAGCTCGACCGTCGTGGGGTGGGCTGCCATCAGGCGACGATCCTCCCCGGCGCACTCGGGTGGCCGGCGTGACTCGACGATGGGGCGACGGCTGCCACGGCCGCGTCGATGCCACGCAGCAGGGCCTGCCCGGACGACTGGCCGATCGCCGCCACCCGGGGACGCAGTCGGGCCGCGATCGGCCGGTGCCCGGCGATGAGGGCGTCGACATAGTCGACGACGGCGGGAACGGCATACCCGAGGGCCGCTGCTCGGAGCAGCGAGGCGGACAGGGCGGTCGTGCGGTGCAGAGCCGCCTCGATGTCCGGGACCGGGCGACCGAGGGCGGCCGACACGAGAAGGTGTCCACCGATCTCGTCGTCGCACTCGGGAGTGAGACCGATGCCGTGGCCGGTGCGGTCGAGGAGCTCCGGCGGGACCGCGCAGCCGGGGACGGCTGCGTGGCCGGCAGCGACCCTGACCCGCGCGGGCCGGAAGGCGCGCACGACCTGCAGGTCGATGCCGCCACGGCGTGGGTGAGCGTCGAGTCGGGTGCGGATCCGACCGCCACCGACCTCGAGGAGGTCACCGATCTCGACGTCGAGACCCGCGTCCCGGTCGGCCAGGCGCACCGCGGTCGGGAGCGCGATCGACTGGGGGAAGAGGATGGGTAGAACGGTGTTGGCGCTCTCGACGAGAAGATAGGCGCCATGACTCGTCGCGGCGACGACGACCGCCTCGCAGGTCGGTCCGCTGATGAGTGGCACTGCGAGCACGCTCGCGGCGGCACGCTGGAGGTGTCCTGCACCTGGGGCAGGCGGTGTCACCGCTGCCGCGGTCCCCCCGATCCTCGCCGGGGGGCGGACCGTGGTCGTCAGGGGCTGGACTGCTTGAACAGTCTGCATGTCAACATGGCCTTTCGACCTCAACGACGCTACCGAGCGCACTATGGTGTGCGCATGGTAGATGTTGCCAACTCTGGGCCCCGCGGAACCGCACAACCTGCCGAAGTGCACGGTGCGGCGGTGACGGTCGAGGAGCGTGGACTGGCCGCTACCGACCCCACCCGGGCCCCGGACCCGGCCCTCCAGCGGCAGCGCCACGCCAGTGACCGCTGGCGGGAGGTCGCGCGGGCCGAGGGCATCCCCGAGAGCGCGCTCAGCAGTGGCGTCGTCAGTCTCCTCGACCGGCAGGCGGCCATGATCCAGCGCGAGGAGGATGCGCACCGGATCCTCAACCGGAACGTGCTCGCCGGAGGGTCGCTCACCGAGCTCTGTGCCGACCTGATCGGGTTCCTCGGAGCGCCA
>JAAYSB010000033.1 GCA_012518475.1 Intrasporangiaceae bacterium
CGCACGTCGGTCCCAGGGCAGCCCGACTCCACGTGGGCGGTGGTCGAACCGGTGTCTCGACCGGGATGGGGCCGGTCACGTACTACACCTCTGTGGGGAGCGGGTCGCGGCGACGCGCGAGTCAGCCGGCGCGGGTGACAGCGCCGACTCCTGCTCAGCAGGAGAAGGCGGCACTGGCCCTGGCGCTGGCCGAGGAGATCGAGTCGCTCTGCTCCCGGCACACGCATGTGACATTCCCACTCATGACGCGGCCGGTCGCTGAGCTACCTGCGATTCCATCGGGTTCTTCGACGATGGCAACGCACCTCAAGGCAGCACGCGCCGGGGTGCCATGGCACGACATCAAGGGTCGGTGGCAGGCGAGGAAGGCGGCCCAGGCCCGCGCCGCGGTCGACGACCGGGAGCTCGCCAAGGCAGCGGAGCTCGAGCGCCGCAACCGGCAGGAGGATCTCGATGCCTTCTGGGAGAGGCTTCGCGGAAACGACCCGGACACGGTGATGCAGTTCGTCCAGCGGGCCTTCGAGGACAACGAGGACCCCGCTGCCATCGTCGGCATCGACGGGGATGAGGCCTACGTCGTCGTTGCGGCGCCGAGCGACTCGGTCGTGCCCGACCGGAAGCCCGGAGTGACACCCACGGGGCGGCCGTCGATCAGGAAGATGCCCGCCAAGGAGGTTGCTGCGCTCCACCAGGAGGTCGTCGCCGGCACCATCGTCATCACGCTGATGGAGACGTTCGCCGTCGCGCCAGGCCTGGCGTCGGTCAAGCTCGCAGCCATTGATCCGGTGGACGGAGGATCGCTGCTCTGGAATGTGCGCGTTCGTCGCGGTCGACTCGACAGCTGTCGCCTCGGCGCGGACAGCTCGGTCGCTGTGCTCGACTGCGCGGCCGACGAGAACGACGTCCGACTCCTCGGAGCGAGCCGACGCCTCGGGGCTCTCGACCCCGCTCGCGTGGGATGGTCAGAGCTGGAGAACGCCCTGGTGGGCGCGAGGGAGGAATCCTGGTCATGAAGTTCAACGTTCCGCCGCAGTGGCCCGACGCACCCGAGGGCTGGATCCCGGACCCGGGGTGGAAGCCGGACCCCACCTGGCCGCAGGCACCCGCGGACTGGGTTTTCTGGACGAACGACTACGGCGTCGAGGTGGAGGGGCCGAGAGGTCTGCACGGAGCACCTGTCTCACGGGTGCGCTGGTCCCGCCGCGCACTCGGAGTGGGCGGCGGACTGCTCGCGCTGTTCGTCGGTGTGGGCATCGGCGCCAGTGGCGAGGACTCCGGGAGGCAGCAGGCGCTGACGGCGCTCCCCACCTCCACTGTGACGATGACGCCGGCGCCCGCGCCGACAGTCACGATCACCTCACCTCCCGAGACCATCACTGCACCCGCCGAGACCGTCACCATGCCGGTGGAGACGGTGACGCTCCTGGTCCAGACCGTCACGGTCGAGGCGGAGGCCGAGGCGAACTCCGGATTCGGCCTGGTGGGCGGCGGCGGCGGTTCGAGCAGTGGGAACGCCGATGTCTATTACGAGAACTGTGCCGCGGCGCGGGCCGCAGGCGCAGCCCCGGTCCGAATCGGTCAGCCCGGTTATCGTCCCGGTCTCGACAGGGACGGCGACGGCGTCGGCTGCGAGTGATGCGTACCCGCGAGAACTAGCCGGACGCCGCGGAATCGCGCTGGCGGAGGATGGTCATCCAGGCTCCGAACAGCATCAGTGCCGCCGGCACGTGAGCGTTGTCGAGCACCTCGACCTCGACGTCGCGCCAGAAGTTCTTGAGGGTGAAGGTCGCCAGGTCCTCGTTGTTGCGCCGCAGGACGAAGGATCCCTTCCACCCGCTGTGGACGGCGAACTCGTAATGGACGTCATCCCACATGAGCGGGCCGCTGCTGCCGGTCCAGCCCTCGCGTTCATGCTCGCCACGGACCCTGCCCTGAGAGTCCTCGATCGTGTGCTTGCGGCCGGTCCAGTTGCGCTTGAAGACCAGGTCGCCCACTCCCTCGGCCGAGCCGATGAAGTCGTACGAGGTCCACTTCTCCTGCTTGATCCAGCCCACGCCGGGTGCCTCCAGCCGGCCACCCTCACCTTTGGCCAGGACGATCGTCGTCACCCAGCGTCACCCCTTCGACTCACACGGCATGGACGTAGACCCAGCGGCCAGCCCGGCGGGAGAAGATCGAGCGCTCCCGCTGCTCACCGCCCCGATAGCGCGCGATGAACTCGACGATGCCTTCGATGTCGTCCTGCCCGCCGTCAACGGTATCGACGATCTCGAGGCCGGTCCAGGTGCGATCGGGGAGCTCGAGGGTCGACGGCCGCGTGCGGGGGTGCCACGTGATGGTCAGGTAGTCCTCGTGGCCCAGCACGAACGCGGAGTAGCGGGAGCGCATGAGCTCCTCGGCGGTCTCCGCCGGGCGCTCAACGACGTGCAGCGGGCCGCAGCAGGAGGCATAGGCACCGTTCCCGCACGGGCACTTCGCGATCACCGGTCCACTCTTGCACAGGCAGTGAAGACGGTGTCGCTCCGGTCCAGACTGGGGGTATGCCGGGCGCGCACGGCATACCGTGAGGTGATGAGCATGCGCATCAAGGCTCGAGACGTCAGGATCAGCGAGGACTGACATGGATCTTCACCCAGTCGACTCGACACGAGACGAGACTCCGGGCGAACGGATCGACCGGCACTGGAACGAGATGCTCCAGGAGCTGCGCGTCACCCTGACCGGGGTGCAACTGCTCTTCGCGTTCCTCCTGACAGTGCCTTTCCAGCAGCGCTTCGAGGAGCTCAACGACTTCTCACGGATCCTCTATGTCGTCGTCATCTGCCTGGCAGCGACCTCGACCGCCGTGACGCTCGCGCCCGTGATCACTCACCGCTTCCTCTACACGAAGCACAAGAAGGACGTCCTTCTCACGCTGTCCGACGGCCTGACGAAGGCGTCGTTCGTGCTCATCGGGCTGACCCTGGCCGGCGCCCTGCTCCTCGTCATCGACATGGTGCTCACACACAGCTCGGCAGCGATCATCGTCGGCGGGATCACCCTCGTGGTCATCGTGCTGTGGGCCGTCGTACCCACCATGCTCCTGCGCCGGCACGGCGATGAACCGTCCGAGTACTGACCGGCTGTCTCCTGCATCACACCCTGTCGGCGAGATACCCTTGGGGGTATAACCTGACGGCATGAGCAAGCTCCTCATCCTGGGGGCGGGCACCGCGGGCACGATGGCCGCCAATCTCATGCGAAAAGCCCTCGACGACAGGCCGGGAGACCCCTGGACCATCACCGTCGTCGACCAGAACACCGAGCACCATTACCAGCCCGGATACCTCTTCGTCCCGTTCTGGATGGAGCCGGAGCGAGTCGTCAAGGACCGGCGCGACTTCCTCCCCGACGGGGTCGACTTCGTCGAGACCGCGGTCTCCCGCGTCGACCCGGAGGCCCGGACCGTCGAGCTCGCGGACGGGTCAGAACTCGTCTACGACTGGCTCATCATCGCCAGCGGCACCAGGCCCGACCCGAGTCTCGTCACCGGGATGGCCGAGGCGCTCTCGGCCCGGACGAACGTGCACGAGTTCTACACGCTCGAGGGCGCGACCGCACTCAAGCAGGCTCTGGAGTCGTTCGAGTCGGGGCGCCTCCTCGTGCACATCAGCGAGATGCCGATCAAGTGCCCGGTCGCGCCGCTGGAGTTCGCCTTCCTCGTCGAGGACCACTACCGGCGCAAGGGAATCCGCCACAAGATCGACATCACCTATGTCACTCCGCTCGACGGAGCCTTCACCAAGCCGGTCGCGAGCGCCGAGCTCGGCGGGCTGCTCAAGGACCGCAGCATCCGGCTCGCCGCCGACTTCGCTGTCGAGAGCGTCGACGGGGCCGCCGGGAGGCTGATCGGCTATGACGGGCGGGAGCTGCCGTTCGACCTGCTCGTCACCGTCCCGCCGAACGTCGGGCAGCAGTTCATCATCGACTCCGGCCTGGGCAACGACGCCGGCTTCGTGCCCGTCGACAAGCACACGCTGCGCTCCGTCGAGCACGAGCGGATCTTCGTCCTCGGTGACGCCAGCGACATCCCCACCTCCAAGGCCGGGTCCGTCGCCCACTTCGCGACCGAGCAGTTCGTCGACAACTTCCTCGCCGCGATCGACGGCCTGCCACTGCCGAACTCCTTCGACGGACACGCGAACTGCTTCGTCGAGTCAGGCCGCGGCCAGGCCCTGCTGCTCGACTTCAACTACGACACCGAGCCGCTCACCGGCACCTTCCCGCTCCCGGCGGTGGGACCGATGCGCCTCCTCGCCCGGTCGCGGATCAACCACCTCGGCAAGCTCGCCTTCGAGCAGATCTACTGGAAGCTCCTGCTCCCCGGCCACAAGCTGCCCGTCCCCAACGCCATGTCGATGAGCGGCAAGCGCCCCGCCGCAAACGCCCGGCCGCTTCAGAAAGTGTGAGATCCCATGCCCACCAACGTGATCAACGGACGCAGCTTCACGGTCGATGAGGAAGGTTTCTTCACCGACCGGAGCGAGTGGAACGAGGATCTCGCGCACGATCTCGCGGCCCTCATCGGGGTCGACCTCGACGAGGCCCACCTCGCTCCACTGCGCTTCATGCGCTCGGACTCCGAGACCACCGGGACCACCCCGACCCTGCGCCGCATGCAGGCCGTCGGCGGCTTCGACATCAAGACCCTCTTCGCCCTGTATCCCGGCAAGCCCGCCAAGAAGATGGCCTGGCTCGCCGGACTCCGCAAGCCGGTCGGCTGCGTCTGATCGACAGTTCAGGAGATCTGAAATGACCACTGTGACAATGCCTCCCGCGGGCTATGAGCTCTCCGAGGGCTTCATCCTCCCCAACTTCGGAGACGGTATGCGGTCCTCACCGGCCGCACCCGGCGCCTCCGCCGAGTCGGCAGGAGAGGCGCGCGGCGCATACCCCATCGGCCCCCGGAAGATGGCGTTCATCTGCTCCAAGGGCAATCTCGACATGGCCTATCCCGCGCTCATCATGGGCAATGCCGCGCTGAGTGAGGGCGTCGAGGTGCACATCTTCTTCACGTTCTGGGGACTCGACATCGTCAACACCAAGACGAACGAGAAGCTCAAGTTCACGCTGGCCGCGAACACCGCCATGCACATGCCTGAGCTCGGCCGGATCAAGCCTGGGCTCGAGCACATGTCCATGCCTCAGGCGATGGGGAACCTGCCCGGGATGACCGGCTTCGCGACCCGGATGATGAAGAAACAGATGGCCGACCTCGAGATCCCCGATGTCCCGGAGTTCCTCGACCTGCTTCAGGCCGCGGGGGCGCACATGTATGCGTGCCGCCTCACCTTCGACATGATGAAGATCATCGAGGCTGACCTGCACCCCGGTGTGGAAGGCGTCATCAGCGCCTCCGACTTCATCGAGATCGCCGAAGGGGCGCAGATCGTCTTCGTCTGAGGCCCGTCGCCTCGTCAGACGTGCGACGAGTGAGCCGCCGTCGAGTCGCGGCCCACCTTGCGGCGGACGAGGTCGCGGCTGAACGCCGTGAGGATGAGGAGTGCAGCGACCACCCACCCCACCACGGTCCACAGCGTGCCCTCGGCGATGAAGATGAGCATCATCGCGATGAGGGTGGGGACGAGATACCGGAACGCGAGCAGGACATATCCGCCGAATGACGGCATCTTCACTCCGCGGCTGTCGGCGACGGCCTTGACCATGAAGTTCGGGCCGTTGCCGATATAGGTGACAGCGCCCCAGAACACCGCACCGAGGCTGATGGCGACGAGATACGGCTCATAGACCCCGGCCACAGCGGGCTCACCGCCGAGCTCACGGGCCATCTCGAAGAACGTGACATAGGTCGGGGCGTTGTCGAGGACGGCGGACAGACCGCCGGTGAAGAGGTGGAAGGTCACCCGGTTGAGCGGCAGGTCAGGAGCGACCTGGGACAGGAACCGCAGCGCCGGCATCATCGTGAGGAAGATGCCGATGAAGAGCGCCGCGACCTCCTGGATCGGCCCCCAGCTGAAGGCGTTGTCCTCGAAACGGACCTTGCGGCTACCGGTCTTATAAGACAGGAACGCCGCCAGCAGCATGATGATCTCGCGCCACGGGATCCAGGCGCCGAGGGTGGCGGTGCCCTCCTCGATCGCGTGCAGGTCGATGCTCGGGGCGAACGCGACCGCGGCGACGACCATCGCAATGAAGACGAAGTGGATCGACCCGCGGATCCGCAGTGGCTCGGCCTCGCTCATGTCCCGCTGGTGGAACTCCTGCGGCTCCTGGGCGTGCAGGCGGCGGTCCAGGGCGTAGTAGGTGATGAGCAGCAGGATGTTGACGAACAGCCACATCGGGAACAGCGAGAAGGTCCACATGAACGGCACCCCGCGCAGCATCCCGAGGAAGAGCGGCGGGTCACCGAGCGGGGTGAGCAGACCCCCACAGTTCGCGACGATGAAGATGCAGAACACGACCGTGTGCATGCGGTGCTGGCGCTGCTGGTTCGTGTTGAGCAGCGGTCGGATGAGCAGCATCGCGGCACCCGTGGTCCCGATGAAGCTCGCGATGCTCGCGCCGACGGCGAGGAAGGCGGTATTGACCTTGGGCGTCGCGCGCAGGTCACCGGCGAGGAAGATGCCACCGGAGACGACGAACAGCGCGAACAGCAGGGTGATGAACTGCCCGTACTCGACGAGCGCATGGACGACCGCCTCGGTCTCCCCGCCGAGCAGGAACCAGATCGCGACCGGCACCCCGAGCACGAGCGCGACGAGCAGCTGGACGCGGCGCCACTCCCAGTAGTGGTTGAGCGCCGGCACGAGCGGCGCGATCGCGATGCTCGCGAGCATCAGCACGAACGGGATGATCCCCCACCACTCGATCTGCACGGCGTCCTCCTTGACTCCATCTCCACCGACGCCACCACCATGGCACCCGGTCACTGGGAGACTAGGGCGGACGGGGTATGCGGTGCGCACCACGTCCCCGCCTCTGTCGTTTGGTGGTCGCGAACCTGGGACGAGCGGTCCGATCCGGCCGGTGTAGCGTCCGAGGTCATGACGATCAGTGGTGCGGTCACGACGCTGCGCGCGGGCGACTACGAGGCGCAGGTCGCCGCCGTCGCCGCCGTCGGCGCGACCCGGACCCTGACGACCCGGATCGCACGCCGGTGAGCGCGGCACGTCGTCCCTCCGGGTGGTACCGCGACCCGGACACCCGACGACAGCAGCGCTTCTGGGACGGGCGGGCCTGGACCGAGCTGCGGCGGGAGCCGCCACCCGGCCCGACCGTGCGGCAGCGGTGGGCGGACCGCAGGACGCGTTGGACAGAGGGCGCCCCCCGGCGCCGACGTCGACGGAACCAGGTTCTCGCCCTCGTGGCCGTCCTCGCCCTCCTCGCCGGGCTCATCTGGTGGCTCACCTCGGACCAGCGCGAGGAGCTGCGGGGCGGGGAGAGGGGCGAGGGGCATACCGCATCCGCTGTTGTTCCGGTCGTCGGCGTCTCCGACGGCGACACGCTGCGGGTGACCGTCAACGGGGCGACAGAGCGGCTGCGGATCATCGGGATGGACGCGCCGGAGCTGAGCGAGCGCGAGTGCTACGCACAGGCTGCTGCAAGCCGGATGCAGTCACTCGTGCAGAGCCGCGACGTGCGCATCGCCGCCGACCCGACGCAGGGGGACCGCGACCGCTACGGCCGCCTCCTTCGGCACGTCTACACCCTCGACGGGGCCAACGTCGCGGAGGCCCTCATCGCCGAGGGTCTGGCGGTCGAGTACACGTACTCGCGGCACTACGACGGGCGCGATGACTATCTCGCCGCGCAGGACACGGCACGCGAAGAGTCGCTGGGGCTCTGGTCGGGCGAGTGTGACGTCGAGCCGCTGGAAGCACCGAACGGCTGAGGCGGATTCGGAGGACTCGCTGTCGGTGGGCGAGAATCGGGTGACACCCGCTCTACAGCAAAGGCCCTCATGGACCGCCTCCCCCGGTTGAGCCTGAACAACCGCTCGTTCATCGCACTCGTCTGCATCGTCATCACGGTCATCGGCGTGCTCTCGATGACGACGCTGCGCCGCGAGCTCATCCCCTCGATCTCGCTGCCCGTCGTCGCTGTCGTCGCGACGAACCCGGGGGCCTCCTCGGAGCAGATGGCCGAGCAGATCGCCGACCCGATCGAGCGGCAGCTGCGGACCATGGAGCAGGTCGACGGCACGAGCTCTGAGAGCCGCTCGAACTTCACGATGATCACGGTCGAGCTCAACTACGGCGCGGACATCTATCGCGGGGCCTCGCAGGCCGACGTCCTGCTGAGCCGGACCGAGGAGCAGCTGCCCGACGGCACGACCACGCAGGTCATCACCGGCGGCACCGGCGACATCCCGGCCATGATCGTCTCGGTCGCCTCCGATGTCACGCCGGAGGAGCTCGCCGAGCGACTCGACGCCTCGCTCCTGCCCGAGATCGGCTCCGTCGACGGCGTCGCCACCGTCCAGCTGCTCGGCGCCCCCGACGAGATCCTCGAGCTCGACCTCGACGACGCGGCCATGGCTGCGGCTGGGGTCACCCAGGGGGATGTCGTCAGCGCGCTCGAGGACGCCGGCCTCCGGCTGCCCGGCGGCACGGTCACCGACGGCCCCGTCGAGCTCGATATCACCGTGGGCAACGAGATCACCTCCGTCGAGGACGTCGAGGCGATCATCCTGCTGCCAGGTAGCGCGACGGATGGTGAGTCTGCTGGTCAGCCACCGGGTGGGTCTGCTGCGGCACCGGTCTCCCTCGGCGAGGTCGCTGCAGTCTCACGCACCACGGCAGCCCTGGAGTCGATCTCGCGCACCGACGGCCGCGACTCGGTGACCTTGCTCGTCACGCCGGCGGTCGGGGCGAACTTCATCGAGATCTCAGAGGATGTCACCGCCCTCCTCGACGAGTCGGCCGCGGGTCTGGGCAACGACACTGCATTCACCGTCGTCTTCGACCAGGCGCCCTTCATCGAGGAGTCCATCGAGGGCCTTGCGACCGAGGGCGGTTGGGGACTGCTCTTCGCGCTGGTGACGATCTTCGCGTTCCTCTGGTCGCTGCGCCCCACCCTCATCGCCGGGGTCTCCATCCCGCTCTCGCTGCTCTTCGCGTTCGCCGGGATGCTCGTCACCGGGACGACGATGAACATGATGTCCCTCGCCGGGCTCATGCTCGCCATCGGCCGCATGGTCGACGACTCGATCGTCGTCGTCGAGAACATCGTCCGCCACCTCGAACAGTCGGTGAAGCCGAAGTTCCGGACCATCGTCGACGCCGTCTCCGAGGTCGCCGGCGCCGTGATCTCCTCGACCATCGTGGCGCTGCTCGTCTTCCTCCCGCTCGTCCTCGTCTCGGGCGTGGCCGGCGAGCTGTTCCGCCCCTTCGCGCTCACGACCGTCCTTGCTCTGTCGGGCTCCCTCCTCGTCTCGCTGACGATCGTGCCGGTGCTCGCATACTGGTTCCTCAAGCGGCGCACATCGGAGAGTGAGACGGAGGCCGTCGACGACGGCGCCGTGGTCAGCGATGTGGCCGAGGACGCGACGGCTCGGCCGTCGCACGGATGGCTGGCACGCCTCTACCGGCCCGGGCTCGCGTGGTCGATCCGGCACCGCGCGATCACAGTGGTGCTCGCGATCGGCATCTTCGTCGGCAGCCTCGCGCTCACGCCGCTCCTCAAGGTCAACCTCCTCGGCGACAGCGGCATGAACAACGTCATGGTCAGTCAGACGCTGCCCGTGGGGACGACGATCGAGCAGTCCCTCTCCGCGGCCGAGGAATTCGAGCCGCGCCTGCTCGGCATCGAGGGGGTCGAGACCGTTCAGACCTCGGTCGGTGGGGGCGGGTTCGGGTTCGCGACGGCGCAGGCGAACACGATCAGCTACACGGTCGTCATGGAGCCGGGCAGCGACATGGAGCGGGCCCAGGCCCTGGTCCAGCAGGCCATCAACCTCAACTCCGGCAGTGAGGCCGGTGACATCGAGATCGCGCAGGGTGGCGGACCGATGATGGGCTCGAACACCGTCGACGTCGTCCTCCAGGGGCTCGACGACGAGGCGCGCGCCACCGCGTCGGAGCAGGTCGTCGACGCGCTCACCGGACTCGAGGGATCCTCCGGGGTCGCCTCCAACCTCGATGCCACCACCCCGGCTCTGGACATCACGATCCGGCCCGAGGATGCGGCCCGGTTCGGCATGTCCGTGACCCAGGCCAGCGCCCTGATCGCGATGCAGACCGCCGAGTTCCCCGTCGGGCGCCTCGCCGTCGACGGAACCGACCTGCAGGTCTTCTTCACGACGGAGGGGACCGTGGAGACCGTCGAGGACGTCGAGTCGCTCAGCCTCGGTGGCCTGCCCATCTCGGCGATCGCTGACGTCGAGCGGGTCGAGGTCGCACCGTCGTTCACGACCGAGAACGCCGTGCGGACGGTCACCGTGTCCGTGACTCCCGCGTCCACGGACGACGTGGGGTCGCTCGGCACACAGGTCCAGGAGGCTGTCGCCGCCCTCGACCTGCCGGAGGGCGTCTCCTGGGAGATGGGTGGCGTCTCGGCCGACATGGACGAGGCCTTCGGTCAGCTCGGCCTGGCCATGCTCGCCGCGATCCTGCTCATCTATGTCGTCATGGTGTGGCTCTTCAAGTCCCTCATGCAGCCGCTCATCCTGCTCATGTCGATCCCGTTCGCCGTCACCGGTGTCCTCATCGCCCTCCTCGTCACGGGGAACCCGATCGGGCTGCCCGCCCTGGTCGGCCTCCTCATGCTCATCGGCATCGTCGTGACGAATGCGATCGTCCTCATCGACCTCATCAACCAGTACCGGCGCCGCGGGATGAGCCTCGACGACGCGATCCTCATCGGCGGTCAGAACCGCGTGCGGCCCATCATCATGACTGCCGCGGCCACCATCACCGCGATGCTCCCGCCTGCGCTCGGACTGGCCTCGCAGTCCTCGTTCGTGTCCGGCCCGATGGCGATCGCCGTCATCGGCGGGCTCATCGCCTCGACACTCATCACTCTCATCATCATTCCGGTGCTGTACCGGATCTTCGAGGGCTGGCGGGACCGCCGGCCGCACGCGGACGAGGACCGCGAGCCGGCCATCGCCACATCGTCCACATAGCAGCGAAACGGCGACGTGCCTAGTGGCGGCGGCCCTGCCAGAGCAGCATCAGGCCAAGCAGGATGAAGACAACGAGCAGCGGGATCGCGACGTCGACGCGGGCGTTGTCGGTGACGACATAGAGCGCGAGCAGCACGCCGACACCGACCAGCCCGACCGTGAGCAGTGCTCGGCCGAAGCTGCGCAGCGTCGGACTGTTGCGTCCGCCTGAGGCCCTGCTCAGGGCGCTCCCCTGACGATCCCGATGGTCGTTCCCCTGCCTGACCATCTCTGGACCATACGCCCGTTCGAAGCCGGACGGATAGGCGAACCCGGAGCTCCCCCGGTGGGGTGGAGGTCGCTGACGGCGCAGGGGCGACGTCAGCCACCTCCACCCCGGGGATGTGCGGAATCTCGCGGGTCAGCGCGGTTGGGTGTCGGAGACCTCGGCCCCGGGGACGTCCTCCTGGGTGCGCAGGCGGGTCGCGACATGGTCGAGGCCGAGAACCACGACCAACCCGACGACCGCGAGCAGCGTGGGCACGAGGAGCTCGCCCTCCGCCGGCATCCCGAGCTCGGCGGTGGTGAAGCCACCCGGCCAGGGCCAGAGGATCCGGATCGAGCCGACCATGAGCCCGATCATCGCGGCGAGCACGGCATCGTGGTGACGCTCGAGGAGCCAGCGCAGGGTCGTCGACGACACGGCCAGACCCGTGGCGCAGCCCAGGGCGAAGACGACGATGACGAGGAAGTTCAGATCACGGACCGCGCCGAGGACCTGTGCATACAGGCCCATGAGCAGGAGGAGGAACGAGCCGCTGATGCCGGGCAGGATCATCGCGGTGATCGCGACGGCTCCACCGATGAAGAACACCCAGATCGGAGCGGTGACCGTCGCATCGTCGGAGCCCGCCGGGCTGAGGCCGAGCAGGACGAAGGTGATCACGGCCGCCAGCCCAGCGACCTGGAAGTCCCGCGTATGCGGGTCCACGAGCTGACGCCAGCAGATGACCACCGCGGCGGCGATGAGTCCACAGAACAGACCGGCGAGCTCGACCGGGTAGTTCTCGATGAGCCGCGTCAGCGGCCCGGCGCCGAAAAACACCACCGCGAGGATGCCGGTGGCCAGGGACAGGATCCACAGCCACGGGACGTCCTTGAGTGCTGCCCAGGCACCACGCATGTCGCCGCGCAGGACCTTGACGATGACAGCCACCCCGGAGTGCAGCGCGTCGATGAGGCTGCGGTAGATCCCGAGGACGAGGGCCACCGTTCCGCCGGAGACGCCGGGGACGAGGTCGGCCGATCCCATGAGCGCGCCGCGGACGAGCTGCTTGGCCGCGAGCACGGGTGCCGGCTCGTGCGGTGGGCGGGCAGGGGTCGCCGGCTGGGAAGAGGTGGGAGCCATAGCGGATCGAGTCTACCGGTCACGGGTGTGCCGCCCGCCCACGCAGGGCGAGCGCAGCGCTCACCCGAAGGCACTCGCCGCCAGCCGCCAGCCGCCGGCCGCCGGCACCCGCCGAATGCCGGCCCAGCCGACCAGGCGTGCCACAACCTGGTAATTGCCAGGTTGTGGCACGGTCTGGCTGCGCTGGGGGACGAAGGCGGGCGACGTGGGGGCGGGGCGGTCGCCGTTCGGCTGCACTGTGGTGGAAGTGGCGGGCGTGCGGGTGGTTGGGTGGGGGCATGCAGACCTATGAGCTCAACGACGGCCAACAGCTCCCGGTGATCGGGTTCGGGACCTACCCGCTCCGAGGCGCCGAGGGCGTCTCGACGATGGTCAGTGCCCTCGAGCTCGGCTACCGGCTGCTCGATTCGGCAGTGAATTACGAGAACGAGGTCGAGGTCGGGGAGGCGGTCCGGCAGAGCAGCCTGCCCCGTGAGGACGTGGTCATCACGACGAAGATCCCCGGTCGCTTCCACGCCAAGGACCTGGCGATCGCGTCGGTCGAGGACTCGCTGCGGCGGATGGAGCTCGATGTGATCGATCTCGTCCTCATCCACTGGCCCAACCCGAGCCAGGGGCGCTATGTCGAGGCGTGGGAGGCGCTCGTCGAGTGCCGCGAGCGCGACCTGGTCCGCTCGATCGGGGTCTCGAACTTCACCGAGGAACACCTGACCCGGATCATCGACGCGACCGGGGTGACGCCGGCGGTGAACCAGATCGAGCTGCACCCGCGCTTCCCTCAGGAGGACATGGTCGCGGTCCACGAACGGCTCGGGATCGTCACCGAGTCGTGGTCGCCGCTCGGCAAGGGCAGCGTGGACCTGTCGGCGGAGCCGATCGCCGACGCCGCCGAGAACCACGGCGTAACGAATGCGCAGGTCGTGCTGCGGTGGCACCTCGACCGGGGCCAGCTCCCCCTGCCGAAGTCCGAGTCCCCGGAGCGGCAGGCGCAGAACCTCGACGTGCTCGGCTTCACGCTCACCGAGACGGAGATCGCGGCGATCTCCGCGATGGGTGTCGGTGACGGACGACGCTTCGACGGGGACCCGAACACCCACGAGGAGATGTAGCCACCCGCCGCCGTCGCGCTCGACAAGTCCCCGCGGGAGGGTTGCATACCGGTAGAACCTTGAGGATGAGGAACGACCCGAGACCCGCAGTGATCTTCGACGGCGACTGGTCCGGCCAGCTCGTCGGGACCGCGATCCACGCCGGCCACGACCTGCGCCCGGAGGTCGCCGAGGTGATGATCCTCGACGAGGACACCCGGCTGCGCGAGGAGGACCCGCACACCGACGAGATCGCGAAGCTCACGCCGGCGCGCGTCGTCGTCAACCGCTCCCGCTTCGAGGTCGACCTCAACCGGCTCCGCGAGGACGCGGTCTATCGGA
>JAAYSB010000330.1 GCA_012518475.1 Intrasporangiaceae bacterium
TCAGCGCGTTCAGATAGCTCGGCAGGGTCGCGACGAGGGTCTTACCCTCACCGGTCTTCATCTCCGCGACGTTTCCCTGGTGGAGGGCAGCGCCACCCATGATCTGGACGTCGAAGTGCCGCTTGCCGATGGTGCGCTTGCTCGCCTCTCGGACGGCCGCGAACGCCTCCGGCAGGATCTGGTCCAGAGCCTCGCCGGCGGCGAGGCGGGCCTTGAACTTGTCGGTCTCCGCGCGCAGCTCGGCGTCGGTGAGCTTCTCGAAGTCCTCCTCGATCGCCGCCACCTGAGCCGCGATCCCCTCGAGCTTCTTCAGCTGGCGGCCTTCGCCGACGCGCAGCAACTTCTCGAAAAACTTGGGCACGAACTCACCTCATGGAACGAACGGTCTGAAGCCTCGAAACGGAACACTCCGGGGCGCCCCAGCGGGGCCACCCGCTAAGGCTAGTCGACAGCGGTGAACGACGTGACCGACTCGCTCGTTCCAGGTTCTCGCACCGTCCGGACCTCCTGAAGAGCGGGTATGCGCACGTCCGGTTGCCGTCCGCCCGACCGGCCGTGGTTGGCTGGGCGGGTGAGTGCAGACGGGAGCAACACCGATCCGGTCCAGCCGATGCTGCCGGGGGTGGACTTCCCGGACGGCGTGCCGATCCTGACCGACGGGCACGTGCTGCTCCGGGCGCACACCAAGGCCGACCTGGCCCGGATCGTCGAGCAGTGCCGTGACCCGGAGTCGATCCACTGGACGACCGTGCCGCTCGACTACGGACGGCGCATGGCGCGTGGGTATCTCGCCGAGATCCGGACGGACTGGCAGCAGGCGGACTCGGTGCGGTCGTGGGCGATCGTCGAGGCCAACGCTCCTGGCACCTTCCTCGGCACGATCGACATCCGTCCCCGGGGAGCAGGCATCGCCGAGGTCGGCTTCGGGCTGCATCCCCACGGACGGCACCGCCACCTCATGACCGGCGCCCTCCGGCTCGCGGCCAGATGGTGGTTCGACCAGGGCGGCATCCGGCTGACGTGGACCGCGTTCCGCGCCAACTTCGCCTCCTGGCGCGTGGCACACGCCTGCGGGTTCACCTTCCACGGCGTTCTGCCCGAGTACTCGGACCGGCGCGGGAAAGCGACGTCGAGCTATTTCGCCAGTGTCGGCCGCGACGACGACCTGTTCCGGCCGGTCACCCCGTGGCACGAGGCGCCGGTTCTGGAGAATGACCGGGTCCGGCTGCGCGCCTGGCGTGACAACGACATCGACGCCATGCCCGAGTCCGACAGCACTCCGCTGCATTACCTGCCGCCGGGCAACATCCCGACTCGGGACACGTTCCCGCTCTGGCTCCTGCGCCGCCGTGAGCGGGTGATGACCGGCGGGGTGGTCAACTGGTGCATCACCGACCCGGCCACCGACACCGCCCTCGGCGCCGTCGTCCTCATCCTCGACCGGAACGAGCCGGGAGCCGGGGAGCTCGGGTACTTCCTGTTCGAGTCTGCTCGCGGCCGAGGCCTGGCCAGCGCGGCAGCCGGCCTCGCGACCGGGTTCGCGCTCCGCCCGGCTACCGAGGAAGGGCTCGGCCTACGGCGGCTCGTGGCGGTCACCGTCGGCGACAATGAGGGCAGCGCCCGGGTGCTGGAGAAGCTCGGCTTCACCGAGTGGGGCCGGGAGCCGCAGGCGTGCGCCCGCGTCGACGACACCTTCGACGACGCCCGTCACTGGGCCCTGCTGCCGCATGGCTTGGGAAAGACGGAGGGCTCAGACCCGGCTGGATGACCCACCGACGACGAGTCACCGACTGCCGCGAGCCGCAACCACTCGGCCATGATGTCGAGCTCGGTGTCGAGCTCGACCCGGTCACCAGCTCCCCCGCGACCTGGCTCCCAGGTCACCTGCTGGATACGCAGCACCCGTTCGGCCCGATCGGCCTTGAGGTCGACGCGGCCGACGAGCCGGTCACCGAGGAGGAACGGCAGGACGTAGTAGCCGTGCACCCGCTTGGCCGCCGGTGTGTAGATCTCGAGGCGGTAGCGGAAGTCGAAGAGGGCTTCGATCCGATCCCGTTGCCAGACGAGGGAGTCGAACGGGCTGAGCAGGGCGCGAGCGTTCACCGTGCGCGGTCGGCGGGCATCCCGGTGGAGGTATGCCGGACGCGACCATCCCTCCACGGTCGCCGGTCGCAGCACGCCGTCCGCGACCAGGGCGTCGATCGCGGGTCGCGCGGCTGCGGTGCCGATCCGGGAGTAGTCGCGCAGGCACAGCTCACTGGCGATCCCGTGCGCCCGGGCCGCGAGCTCGACGAGCGCCCGGAGGGCACTCTCCCGGTCCTGTTCCTCGGCTCGTTCCTCCGTGTGGTGTCGCTGGGCGGGTGGGAGAACCCGCTCAGGGAGGGCATACCGACGCTCGAACTGGGCGGTCCGTCCGGCCGAGCTGATCTCCCCGGCCCAGAAGAGGTGCTCAAGGGCACGTTTGACGATCGACCAGTTCCAGCCCCATTCGGAGCGCTCCCGGTCGTGGTCATGGGCCATCACCGACTCCAGCTGTCGGGCGGTGACCGGACCGCGCTGCGTCACCGCTTCGAGGACTGCGGCGACGACCTCCGGGTGGTCGAGGCGCACGCTCTGCATCACCGACCACGAGCCGTCGTTGGCCCGGTCCATCCGGAATCGGAAGAGCGGCCACAGCTGCGGCTCGATGAGGCTTGCCTCGTGCGCCCAGTACTCGATGAGCCGGCGCGGGGCGACGTCGCGCATCCGGTCCAGGAGGGCCGGGTCGTAGGGACCCAGCCGGGAGAAGAACGGCAGGTAGTGGCTGCGGGTCAGGACGTT
The DNA here is from genome assembly GCA_012518475.1 of Intrasporangiaceae bacterium. Taxonomy (GTDB): domain Bacteria; phylum Actinomycetota; class Actinomycetes; order Actinomycetales; family Dermatophilaceae; genus F2B08. The sequence continues at coordinate 2,821 of JAAYSB010000330.1, forward strand.
GACGCTGTCGATCTGCACGAGGCGGACCGTCCGCACCACCCTGGTCAGATCCCGGGTCGTCGCTGTCCAGGGGGCCGGTCGTGGTCGGGAGAATCCTTGGGCGGCCAGTGCGATCCGTCGGGCCTGGGCGAGCGTGACCCGCTCGTTCATCGCAGGGTGGCGTCCCTGGCCGGCTGCGGAAGGCTACGGAAGGACTCGAGGAGAGACATCACCTCGGTCGTGAAGTCCGGGTTGGCCCCGGCGCGGTCCGCCTCGGCCTCCTCCGCGGTCCGAGTTCCGAGTCGCCGCACGATGCTGCGCAGCCGCTCGATGAGGTGCGGGATCTGGGGACTGGCGAAGTCGTCCGGGTCGATGCCGGACAGATAGTTGAGCAGTGCGGCCACGACCGACTCCGAGACGGCGATCCCACCACCGTGCACCCGGCGGACACATGCCGCGGCCAACTCACCGGGCGCGTCCTTCAGGAGGTAGCCGCGACCCCCGGCCCGTAGCGCGGCGAGGAAGTCCTGGTGCTCATCGGACATGGTCAGCATGACGACCCGCACCTCGGGAACCTCGGCGATCACCTGCTCCAGGGCAGCGACACCTCCGAGCCGGGGCATCTGCACATCCATGACGAGAACGTCCGGCCGCAGCGACCGGCAGGCCTCGACGGCCTCGCGGCCATTGCTCGCCTCGCCGACGACCTCGATGTCCCCGTCGAGGCTGAGCACGATACGCAGGCTCTGCCGGTAGAGGTCATGGTCGTCGGCGATGACCACCCGGATCGGCGAGCCGGGAGGCGGTGGTGCGTCCGGAGCACGCACCACCGCCTCGTCGGAGTCGGCGATCACGGGACTGCAGCCTCCAGAGGTTCTCCCTCGCCCAGCCCGGCCTCGCCGGACGCGGTGACATCGAGGTGGATGACTCCATAGGACCAGCCGCGACGCCGATAGACGACGGACGGGCGGTCGGTGTCGCTGTCATGGAAGAGATAGAAGTCGTGGCCGACGAGCTCCATCTCCTGGAGCGCCTGCTCGAGCGTCATCGGGACACTGGCGTGGATCTTCTCGCGCACCTCGATGGGCGAGTCGACGAACCGGTCTGCGTGACCGTTCGACTCGGCCGGCGTCGCCTCGGGGTGTGTCGCGAGCTCCTCCTCGAGCTGGGCCGCGTCGAAGCGGGCCGTAGCCTGGGCGACGGACTCCGGCGTTCGGTGGCCTCGGGAGACCTTCCGGCGGTCGTTTCGACGGCGTAGTCGCTCGAGGAGCTTGTCCATGGCCAGGTCGAGCGCGGCGTACTTGTCCTCGGCACAGGCCTCGGCCCGGATGACCGGCCCCTTGCCGTAGCACGTGATCTCGATCCGCTCGGAGGCCTTGGCCTGTCGGCGATTGGGCTCGTGGTTGAGCACGACCTCGATGCGTTGGGTCCTCGGCGCCAGGCTCGCAGCCTTGCTCACCTTCTCCTCAACGTGCTCTCGGTATCGATCGGGGACGGCGCTCTGCCGGCCAGTGACGACAATGTCCACGGGAACTCCTTTGCAGTTCGGGCGACGGTGCTGGGCTCGCGCCCAGGATCCTCGGCGTGCTGGACCGAGCGAGCAGCACCCACCTCCTCCGGAGTCGCTCTGAAGCCGATCTCTATCCGTGACGCTAGTCCACAAGCAGGACCCGTGGTAGGTCTGCACTCACTTCGTCTCCGCTGCTCCTGGCTGCGGGGACGGATCGTGGCGCTGGGTGGCGCAGATGACGGCCGCGCACAGACTGGTGACGGCCGCGCCGCCCGGGTCCTCGAGGAGCGCACGAGTCGCCTCGGCCAAGGTCGCGCCCGTGGTTGCGACGTCATCGACCATGATGACGTCCCTCTCGGAAAGGACCGCACCCCACCCGGGTCGCAGCTCGAGGGCAGCGTGCAGGTTGATCCGTCGCTCGTCGTGGTCGAGTCGGGCCTGATCGACGACCCGTCTTCGGTGCCGCAGGACAGGCAGCACCGGCACCTCCCGGTCGAGACGCGTCGCGCGGATGATATCGACCACCGGATCGCGTCCTCGACGGCGTCGGGAGCGGGCTGAGGACGGGACCGGGACGAGCACCGGGTCCGGCAGTCCGGCCAGGGCCAGGGCGAGCACCTCAGCGAGCGGTCCGGCGAGGAGCCGGCCGGCATCGAGCCGGTCCTGGTCCTTGTGCGCGACGATGACCCTCCGAAGAGCACCTGCATAGTCGCCCCACGCGACGGTGGGCGGGAAGCTCGTCGGGCAGGGATCCGGGGCGTGCCATCGGGGGTCCCTGACCCGCATGATGTCCACCGCACAGCCGACGCAGAGGGTCTGTCCGCAGCGGCCGCACGCAACACAGGTCGCCGGCCACACGAGATCCCGGAGCGCGCGCAGTGCCGGTGTCATCGGCCCAGCATGGCCGGCTTGGCCGTGCGGCGTCAGGGGTCGCGGGCCGGCTGGGGATGACGCGCCCGACTGATCCACCGGCGGTGGAGGGCTCAGGGGCTCCAGAGTCAGCGGATTGCGACGACGACGTCCCTGCCCTGGTCCTGGGCGGGTAGCCACTGCGAGCCGGAGCGGACATACACCGTCTCGTCCGTTGTCCTGATGACGAGGTCGCGCTCCCCGCCCGTCGTCGTGATCCGGTCGCCGCCGAGGATGACCGGAAGGGCTGTCGTCCGCCCCCCGACGGTGATGAGGTACGGGAGCACCCCGCGCTCGCCGGCAAGGGGGTCCGGGACCGGGTCCTCCGCAGCCCCGTCCGCGGAGCTCGCGTCGACCTCGGCCTCGGGCTCGTCCGGTTCCTGCGACGGCGCGGCGTCGCCGTTGTCAGGTGAGCCGGCCGGCTCCGTCGACTCACCGCCCGTTGAACCATCGCCTGTTGTCGCGTCATCTCCTGTATCTGCGGTATCCGGCTGCGTTCCCTCCCGCGCGAGGATCGCCGCATTGACGCGCGTCTGCCCGAGCAGCGCGAGCGAGGTCTCTCCCAGCCACACCATGTCGCGCACGACGGCAAACTGTTCGGCGATCGGCTGCGGGCCGATGACTGTCGTGGGCAGCCCGTTGGCCTCACGCATGATCGTGCCGATGTCGAGGCGGGAGGGCGTGCCCTCGCCGGCGTCGCTGATGAGGGCGATGCGGGTCCCCTGCGGCGATACCTGGCACGCGAGGAGCCGGCGGCCGGTCAACCAGCCGGATCCCACCGGCATCGCCCGGGAGCGGAGGGGGTCGACCGGGGATGCTGCGGCATTGACATAGAAGAGCCGCTCGCGGACGAGCTGGCCGGTCCCCCCGATCCAGAGGACGTCCTGGGAGTCATAGCAGGGGCGCCCCAGGTCGGTGGCGAAGCGCGGCACCTCGTAGCGGAACCGGTTGCGCCATCTGCTGAGCGTGTCGCCGGACACGCCGGCCAGCTCGCCGCCGGTGAAGGAGAGGGCCAGGTCGTGCCAGCGCTCGTCGACTGCCGGCAGACCGGCGGCCCGAGGTGGCGTGGGCGCGACGTCGTTCTCCGAGGTCTGCGGCCGGGTCGAGAACTCTCGCATGAACACCCCCTGACGCACGAGAGGTGGCGTTGTCGGAGCAGACGCGGCGGTCGAGGGGAACTCGAGGTCGGCAAGCGAGCGGATGCTCTCCAGCCCCGGGATCTCCAGCGGGTTGCCATCGAGGGTGATCTGCACCCGGTCCACGCCGCGCACCTGCACGAGCGTCGCAACGAACTGGGCCCAGATCCGCCGTCGTGCCTCGGGATCCGCGCCGAACTCACCTCCGGTGAGATCGACCGTCGCGACCCCGCCGACGATCGGGACGGCACCGACGGCCAGGCGGGCTCCGGGCGGGATGTCGTCGCGGACGGCTGGCGAGAGATAGTCGGGGACGGCACCGAGCTGGAGCTGGGCCAGCCGGGTCGCCACCCGGTCGGTGGGGATGAAGCGCACATCGGGGATGAGGAGCCGGTCGGCGCGATAGACGTAATGAACTGCGTAGGTGTCGAAGACGCGATCGAAGTCGGCGGTGCCGATCCACCGGCCGAAGCCCGACTCGAGGTGTCGGATCCGCCACTCCCCCTGCTCCTGGGTCAGGACGATGTCGGACGTCATCGTGGTGTCCTGTGGCAGCTCTCGGAAGCGGCCGTCGCGGCCCACCTCGGCCCAGGCCGCGGCAGACAGTCGCAGCACCAGGTCGTCCTCATCGAGAGGTGGCAGGTCCTGCGGGCGAGCGGATGGCGCCTGGTCGGAGTCGGACGGGTTCTCAGCCTCGGCGTCAGGGAGCGGCACCTGGGCCTCGGGCTTCCCTTCCGTGCCCTCCTCGTCACTCCCCTCAGTGGTGCCAGCCGGTTCGTCAGCAGCCCCATCGGCCGGAGACGTCGCGTCGATCGGTGCAACTTGGACCGTGCGTCGAAAGATCACGGTGCGCGCGTCCGGGGACCACGTCCTCGCTGCTGCGTCGGTGAGGAACTCCCGTGCGCTCACGAAGTCGCCGCCGCTGCCGGCCAGGGCCTGGATGAAGTCCCGGACGATCTGTTCGGGGGTCGCGTCCCTCCGAGGCCCCGGCGGAGCCACCTGCAGCTCCCGCTCGGGCGCCGCGCGACGGACGTCGAGACCGGGGCGAATCGTCGGGTCGGAGGCGAGCACCGTACAGCCGGTGAGGAGGAGGGCCAGGAGCAGAGCGACGGCAGCGATGCCGTGCGCGCGCAGCGGGCGCCTCATACCTCGGCCTCCTGCGACGGCGCGAGCGGCAGGGGCGAGGTCCCGATCGGCAGATCCTGCCGGCGCGGGAGCGTCAGACGGAAGCGCGCGCCTTCCCCCGGTGCGCCCCACGCCTGGAGCCAACCCTGGTGCAGCCGGGCGTCCTCGAGGGCGATGGCCAGCCCAAGACCGGTTCCGCCGGAGTGCCTGGCACGCGCAGGATCGGCCCGCCAGAACCGGTTGAAGACCAGACCCGCCTCCCCCGGTCGAAGACCGACACCCTGGTCCTCCACCACGACGGCGACGGCAGTGTCATTGGCGGCCATGGTGACCCGGACAGGACGTCCTTCGCCGTGCTCGATCGCGTTGACGACGAGGTTGCGCAGGATGCGCTGCACGCGACGGGGATCGACCTCTGCCTCGACCTCGTGGTCGGTCATGTCGACGATGACGGTGCTCCCGCGGCGATTCGCGAGCGGGATGGAGTCCTGAACCACCCGTTCGACGATAGTCCGCAGATCGGCGGGCTCGGAGTCGAGGGCGGCGGCACCGGCGTCGAAGCGGCTGATCTCGAGCAGATCTGCGAGCAGCTCCTCGAAGCGGTCCAGCTCGCCGTGGAGCAGCTCGGCCGAACGGCTCACGGCCGGGGTGAATTCGTGCCGGGAGTCGTGAATCAGGTCGGCCGCCATGCGCACAGTCGTGAGCGGGGTCCGCAGCTCGTGCGAGACATCGGAGACGAATCTCTGCTGGACCCGGGAGAGTCCTTCGAGCTGGCGGATCTGGGTCTGGAGGCTGTCGGCCATCGAGTTGAAGGCGTTGGCGAGCCGGGCCAGGTCATCCTCGCCCTTGACCGGCATCCGTTCGCCGAGGTCGCCCTTCTCGAGACGCTGGGCGACCGACGCTGCGCGCCGGATGGGCGTGACAGCCTGGCGCGCGATGAGCCAGGCCACTGCGCCGATGAGGAAGGTCAGGGCCAGTCCGCCGAGCAGCAGCGAGGTCCTGATGAGGCGCAGGGTCGCCTGCTCCTGATACATCGGGCTGACGAAGTACAGGTCGTAGGGCCCGGCTGCCGGCACATCGATCTGGGAGCCGATGACGATCGCCGGGACCTGCTCGCCATCGAGCTGGATCTGGATGAGCTGGGTCGCCTGACGTTCGGGCGCGGCGGAGACCGATTCCCGCAGCGCCGGGGTCACGACCTCGGAGCCCACCCCGAGTGCCAGCGAGGACAGCGTCATCGAGACAGTGTTGTTGAGCGACTTGATGAAGATGACCGACACGGACTCGTCCCCGGCCGGCTGGGCAAGGGCGTTGACGAGGTCCTGGGCCAGCTGGGCCTGGGTGTCCCCCTCGCGTGCCTGGTAGGCGTCGACGAGGACCTGGGCGCGGTTGGTGAGGGAGAGTGCCTGCAGCTCGGCGCGCTGGACGCGGTCCTCCTCCAGCCCGTTGGCGATGGCTGTGTACAGGTATGTGCCGATGAGGCCGATGACGAGGATGCCGAGCAGCATGGTCGAGACCACGACCCGGAACTGGAGGGACCGACGCCAGATGCGGGTCAGCCGGCGCCACCCCTGCTCCCACGAGACGGACACGCGGCGCGCCAGAGCCGTGACCTGCTCGTCGCCAGCCGGGTCAGGCTGGGCCGGCTTTGTATCCGACACCACGGACGGTCACGACGATGCGGGGGTTCTCCGGGTCGTGCTCGATCTTGCTGCGCAGCCGCTGGACGTGCACGTTGACCAGACGGGTGTCCCCGGCGTGACGGTATCCCCACACCTGCTCGAGGAGGGTCTCCCGGGAGAACACCTGCCACGGCTTGCGTGCGAGCGCGACGAGCAGGTCGAACTCGAGAGGGGTGAGGGACAGTGCCTCGTCGCCACGCCGCACCGAGTGACCTGCCACGTCGATGACGAGGTCACCGACCTCGAGCCGTTCGGGCTCGGGATCGTCGTTGCGGCGGAGCCGGGCGCGCACCCGGGCGATGAGCTCCTGGGGCTTGAACGGTTTGACGACATAGTCGTCGGCGCCGCTCTCGAGACCGACGACGACGTCCAGGGTGTCGGTGCGCGCCGTGAGCATGACGATCGGCACGTCGGACTCGGCGCGGATCCGGCGACATACCTCCATACCGTCGATTCCGGGGAGCATGACGTCGAGGAGGACGAGGTCGGGTCGGACGGCCCGGAAGGACGCGAGGGCACCGGAGCCGTCGGCGACGTGCGAGACATCGAGTCCCTCGTTGCGCAGCACGATGCTGAGCATCTCCGCCAGCGACGAGTCGTCATCGACGATGAGTACGCGACCCTTCACTCTTCAGCCCTTCTCTCCAGTGCGGCTCTTCCACTCCAACAGCAGCAGCAGGTCACCCGCACTGCACCCCTTGATCTTCACACATCCGACCCACCGAGCCGACACCCCGGGCGAGGCGCGCCATCAGCGGTTCGGTCGAATTCAGCAGGAGAACCGCCCGAACTCCCGCGTGACCCACCACAATGAGGCCATGGCAGGGCAAGAGAGTGGTCGTCGCCACCGCTGGCGGGCATCCGTGCCGGTCCTGGCGCTCGTGATGCGGCTCGCCCTCGCCGCCGCGATGATTCTGGCCTCCTGGGTGTCCGGGGTGTTCTTCGTCGCGGCCCCGTGGGCCGTTGCTGTCGCGGTCGCCGACCTCTTGCTCTTCGTCCTCCTGAGGTGGCGGGCTGGGCCGCACACCATCTGGAAGGTCCTCGGCGTCACTGCCATCGCCCTGCTGGCCACTGCGGGGGCCCAGGTCATCCCCGAACGACTCGGCGTCCTGCTCAACACCGGTGCCGCCGTCCTCGGCGGGCTCGTCCTCGGTCTGCGTGGGGCACTGGTCGTTGCGGCCTGCTTTGTGGCCGGCTCCCTCCTCATGATCGAACTGACCGCCCATCACGGCCTGCACGGTCTTGACGTCGTCGCCGTGCTCGCCAGCGTCAGTGCGGCCGGACTGATCTCTGCGATCTGGCACGAGCGCGCCCCGCAGGCCAACACAGCAGCGGCTCGTGAGGCGCGCAAGCTCCTCGTCCGGCTCAGCTCGCTCGCCGAGTCCCTCGACACCGGCTTCGACCTGCCGTCGCTCGGCGACACCACGCTCGAGGAGGTGGCCGAGCAGATCGACCTCGAACGCGCCGCGCTCATCGTGCGCAACGGCAAGCACCCTGTCCCGATCTCGCTGCTCGGACTGAGCCGGCTGCCCTGGGCCGCACCGAGTCATCCCGAGTCGCAGCTGCACCGGACCTGGTCCGAGGGCATCGCCATCCGTCGTGCCTACGAGAACGAGTCCGAGCGGTGGTTCCTGCTGACCATGCCCCTGCACGACTCGCAAGGCGAGCTGCTCGGACTGATCGCGATGGACCGTCAGGAGACGCCGTACTCGAGCGCCGAGGAGGCCGCTCTCGCGCAGATCGCGCTCGGCACCGGGCCACTTCTCGAGGTCGCGATCCTCTTCTCTGGACTGCGCACCCGCGCAGCTCTCGAAGAGCGGTCCAGGCTGGCCCGCGACATGCACGACGGAGTCGCGCAGGAGCTCGCTGCCCTGTCGTACTCGGTGGACACCCTCCTCAGCCAGGCGGCCCACGGCCAGGACGTCACATCGGGTCTGCGGTGGCTCCGCCAGTCGATGCGCCAGTCCCTCGGCGACATCAGGCACCAGATCTCCACACTGCGCATGGTCGAGCGCCCGGACGTCTCGCTCGGGTCGGTGCTCTCGACCAACCTGCGGAACGCCGGCACCAACTCTGGTATGCGCACCACGATGTCGATCGAGGAGACCCCCTTCCGGTTCCCGGCACATATCGAGGTCTCCCTCAACCGACTCGCACTCGACGTCCTCGCCGATGCCCGCGCCGGCGGCGCGACCATGTTCGACATGGAGGTCGCGTTATCGGCGCCCAACGCCCGCCTCGCGATGCGGCACGACGGCAGATCCGGCCTCGACTCCACGTCGTTCGACCACCACCCCGCAGCCGCTCACGGGGAGATCCTCGTCGAGAGACTGCTTCCCACCGGCCGGTATGTCGAGATCGTCCTCGGCAGCGACCCGGCCCCCACCGACGACAGCTTCGAGATCGAGGACATCGTCAGCCACCTGCAGCTCGCCGAGGCCACCGACGGTGATGTCAGCCCGTCGAGACGATCCTTCGACCAGGAGGCCCATGCATGAGGGCGATTCCCGAGCACACCGGCCCGTCACCCACCCCGATCCGGGTCGTCCTCGTCGCCGACCACGCGATGATGATCGACACCCTCAAGACCTCCTGGAGTCGGTGTCCGACGGTGGCCGGGCCATCGAGGTGGTCGGCACGGCGACATCCCTGCGCGAGGCGATCCAGGTGCTGGGCGAGAACCAGGCCCACGTTGTCGTCATCGACGTGGGCCTCCCCGACGGCAACGGCATCAACCTGGTCCGGCAGATCCGGGCCAAGTCGCCCTCCATGGGGCTGGTCGTCCTGACGATGTACGACGACGACAACACCCTCTTCACCGCACTCGAGGCGGGGGCATCGGCACTGGTCCTGAAGTCAGCTGCGGCACCGAGCGTCCTGTCCGCGATCCGGCACGCGGTCGCCAACCCCCTGCGGTTCACAGCTGAGGGACTCGCCGAGGCGATCCAGCGCCGGGAGACCCTGCCGCGCCTCTCCCAGCGCGAGCTCGAGGTTCTCGCGCTGGTCGCCGACGGAGAGACGGTCGCCGGGGTGGCGAGCGCACTGTTCATGTCCCAGTCGACGGTCAAGACCCACCTCGGCAAGGTCTACGCCAAGCTCGGAGCGCACAACCGGGCGAGCGCAGTGATGGCGGCGATCAAGCTGGGACTCGTGCAGCCACAGAACCGCGCAGGCAGCTGATCCGCTGCCCGCGCGATGTGGGGTGACCACTCAGTTCTGCGCTGACCGGTCGGTTGTGCGGGTCATCAGTACCGGTAGTGGTCCGGCTTGTACGGTCCGGCCACGTCGACTCCGAGGTACTCGGCCTGCTCCTTGGTCAGCTCGGTGAGCTCGACGCCGAGGGACTCGAGGTGGAGCCGGGCGACCTTCTCGTCGAGGTGCTTCGGGAGGGTCTGCACGGTGGGCCTGCCCTCCTCGTCGTAGTAGTCCTCGGTGCGGGTGAACAGCTCGATCTGTGCGATCGTCTGGTTCGAGAACGAGTTCGACATGACGAAGCTGGGGTGACCGGTGGCGTTGCCGAGGTTCATCAGACGGCCCTCGGACAGGACGATGATCGAGTCGCCGGCCTTGTCCCCCTCGGTGAAGGTCCACTCGTGCACCTGCGCCTTGATCTCGGTCTTCTCGACGCCGGCGACCTTGGCCAGGCCGGCCATGTCGATCTCGTTGTCGAAGTGGCCGATGTTCGCGACGATCGCTTTGTTCTTCATCTGCTGCATGTGCTCGGCGGTGATGACGTCGAAGCAGCCGGTGGCGGTGACGAAGATGTCGGCCTGGCCGACGACGGACTCCATCGTCGCGACCTGGTATCCGTCCATAGCGGCCTGGAGCGCGCAGATCGGGTCGATCTCGGTGACGATCACCCGGGCACCCTGGCCCCGGAGCGACTCGGCGCAGCCCTTGCCGACGTCGCCATAGCCGGCGACGACGGCGACCTTGCCCCCGATGAGGACGTCCGTGGCGCGGTTGAGGCCGTCGACGAGGCTGTGGCGGCAGCCGTACTTGTTGTCGAACTTGCTCTTCGTCACCGAGTCGTTGACGTTGATCGCGGGGAAGAGCAGTCCACCGGCCTCGGCCAGCTGGTAGAGCCGGTGCACACCGGTCGTCGTCTCCTCGGTGACCCCCTTGATGTGCTCGGCCACCCGGGTCCAGCGCTGCGGATCCTCGGACATCGTGCGCCGCACGAGTGCCTTGAAGATGCCGAACTCCTCGGAGTCCTCCTCGGTCGTGGCCGGGACCTGGCCGGCGGCCTCCCACTCCTTGCCCTTGTGGACGAGCATGGTCGCGTCGCCGCCGTCGTCGAGGATCATGTTCGCGAACTCGCCGTCGGGCCACGTGAGGATCTGCGCGGTCTGCTCCCAGTACTCCTCAAGGGTCTCGCCCTTCCAGGCGAACACCGGGACGCCAA
>JAAYSB010000331.1 GCA_012518475.1 Intrasporangiaceae bacterium
CCGAAGTGCGGGTCTGGGTCTTTCCGGCCGCGCCTCTGCGCGTGCGCATCGAACCGAGCAGGGAGTTGGGGTAGTTGCCGGGATTGCCGAGCGCGGCCGTGACCCGGTCGAGGAAGATCGCGAGGATGACGACCGCCAGACCGGCTTCCACCCCGCGCGGGATGTCGATCGAGGCGATGGCGGCGACGACCTCCTGCCCGAGGCCCGGGGCGCCGACCATCCCGGCGATGACGGCCATCGACAGCGCAAGCATGATGACCTGGTTGACGCCCGCCATGATCGTCGGCAGCGCGAGCGGCAGCTGGATGCCGCGCAGGATCTGCCCGTTCGTCGCGCCGAACGCGTGCCCGGCCTCGACGGTCTCCCGGTCGACCTGACGGATGCCGAGCTCGGTGAACCGCACCCCCGGCGGCAGGGCGAAGATCACCGTCGCGAACAGCCCCGGCACGACCCCGACCCGGAAGATGATGACGGCGGGGATGAGATAGACGAACGCCGGCATCGTCTGCATGAAGTCGAGCAGCGGACGGATCGCGGTGCTGACTGCGGTGGACCGGGCGGCGAGGATGCCGACCGGCACGGCGATGAGCAGCGCGACGAAGGTGGCGACGACGACCAGGCCGAGGGTCTGCATCGCCTCGGTCCACTGGTCCATGGCGATGATGAGCGCGAAGAACGCAATCGTCCCGAGAGCCAGCTGCCAGGACCGCACGAGCCAGGCGATCGCAGCGAACCCGAGAATGACGACGATCGCCGGTGGCCACAGCAGCAGGTCGGTGATCGTCGTGATGAGCCAGCGCATCACCGTCGCGAGGACGCTGAACACCGGGTCGAAGTTGTCGGTCAGCCAGTCGATGCCCTGCCGGGCCCAGCGCCCGATCTCGATGCGGGGGAACCAGTCCTCCATCAGCCCTCACCTCCCGCGGTGGTCGGCTCGGCATGCGCCGATGGGGTATGCGCGGCACCGGTTCCCACGCCCGTCCCGACGGACGTGGCCTCCAGTTCGCGTCCGTCGATCGGCACCTGACCGTCGAGGTCGTCGCCGGCGCCGTCGGTGCCGCCGCCGACGGCGGCGAAGAGGTTGACGTGCGGGATCACCCCGACCACACGCTGCCGGTCGTCGGTGACGACGAGGGGTCCCGGACGCTCGGCGGCGAGGGCGAACAGGTCCCCGAGGACGGTGTCGCGGCCGACGACGCTCGTGCGCTCCCGGGGCAGGATCGGCAGGGCGGGCCTTCGGTCGGCGACCGCGGCGGCGACGTCCGGCTCGAGCATGAGGCCGTTGAGGGTGCGGTCCGGGTTGAGCGAGAGGATCGCCGACATCTGGTTCTCCCGCATGAGCTTCTGCGCGGCGAGGGGACCGGCGTCGCGGCCGACGACGGCCGCCGGGGGCTCCATGAGGTTCTCGGCGGTGAGGACCTTGGTGCGGTCGACGTCCTGGACGAACTGGGCGACGTAGTTGTTCGCCGGGTCGTTGAGGATCTGGTCCGCCGTGCCGATCTGCTCGATCCGGCCGTCGCGCATCATCGCGATCCGGTCACCGAGCCGCATCGCCTCGTTGAGGTCGTGGGTGATGAACAGGATCGTCTTGTCGAGCCGGTCCTGCAGCTCGAGAGCTGCTCCTGCATACCGCGGCGAATGAGCGGGTCGAGGGCGCTGAACGCCTCGTCCATGAGGAGGATGTCGGTGTCTGCGGCGAGGGCGCGGGCCAGGCCGACGCGCTGGCGCATACCGCCGGAGAGCTGGTCCGGCATCGCGCCGCCCCAGCCGCCGAGGTCGACCATCTCGAGGGCGCGCTCGGCGCGGTCCTCACGCTCGGAGCGGCTCACTCCCTGGACCTCGAGCGCATAGGCCGCGTTCTCGCCGACGGTCCGGTGCGGCAGCAGCGCGAAGTGCTGGAAGACCATCGAGATGCGCTCGCGGCGGAGTGTGCGCAGCGCGTCGCCGGAGGCCGTGGTGACGTTGACGCCGCCGATCTCGACGTGGCCGGAGGTCGGGGCGTGCAGGTTGTTGATGACCCGGATGAGGGTCGACTTGCCCGAGCCGGACAGGCCCATGACGACGAAGATCTCGCCGGCCTCGACCTCGAAGGAGGCGTCGATGACGGCCGCGGTCAGGCCGTCCTCACGCAGGTCGGCACGGGTGGCGCCCCTCTTGAGGGCGTCGACGCCGCGGCGGGGGCGGCGGCCGAAGATCTTGTAGACGTCGTGGACCGTGATGACTGCCACGGGGCTCCTTCGTCGCTGGGTGCAGCGACGCGAGACTTGGGAAACCACGACACGGGATCCACCACGGCGGGCCGCGCCACGGAGCGCTCACGACCGCTACCGGGCGTCTCCACGCAACCAACCGGGGATGCCGAAGTCAAAACGATTGCGCATCTGTGACCCAATCGTGAGGTTTCTGGGTGGTTCCTGTGAGTCTCGTCACGATGCAGGCCGCTGAACTGGGAACACGTCCTCGCCAGCCCTCCCGCGGGTGGAGGTGCGAGGCGTCGGTGCTGTGCCGTCGCATACCTCCACCCAGGGAGAGGTTGGGGTGGGTGGAGGTGCGAGGCGTCGGTGCGGTGCCGTCGCATACCTCCACTCAGGGGAGGGTTGGAGGGTTATGGCGTGGAGCGCTCGATCACGGCCTCGAGCCGCTCGACCTTCCCGTCCAGCTCGCCGGTGAAGCCGGGGCGGATGTCGGCCTTGAGGACGAGGCCGACCCGCGGGGAGGCCTCGGCGAGGACGTCGCAGCACTCCTTGACCACGGCCATGCACTCGTCCCACTCGCCCTCGATCGTGGTGAACATCGCGTCCGTGCGGTGCGGCAGGCCGGAGCGACGCACGACCTGGATGGCGCGGGCGACGGCCTCGGAC
>JAAYSB010000332.1 GCA_012518475.1 Intrasporangiaceae bacterium
AGCAGGTCCAGGTCCCGACCGGTCAGGACCGCACCGTCGGAGGTGGTGACGCCGAGATCCGTCGCGATCGCCAGAGCGGTTATCGGGTGGTCGCCGGTGATCATGATCGGCCGGATCCCGGCTCTACGCGCGTCCTGGACTGCGGCGACAGCCTCCTCGCGAGGCGGATCGATGATGCCGACCACACCGACGAGGACGAGGTCGTCCTCGAGCCCACCGGGCTCTGCTGCGTCCCGGTCGAGGACCCGGTATGCGACACCGAGGGTGCGATAGCCCTGCGCCGACAACGCCTCGATCCGGGAGAGGATCTCGGCGCGGTCCGCCTCGGTCAGCGGGACGACCTCCTCCCCCACCCGCTGGGCACCGCAGTGCTCGAGGAGGACGTCGGGTGCGCCCTTGGACCAGACCCGGGTGTCCTGCCGTTGCTCATGCTCGGCGACGACCGACATCATCTTCCGCTCAGAGGTGAAGGGCACCTCCTCGAGCCGATGGTAGGGCGCGATCCGCGCGCTGACGCCCTCGATCTTGCCCTCGGCGACGAGGAAGGCCGCCTCCGTCGGGTCCCCATGGATCTGCCACTCGTCCTGGATGCCGCTCGTATCCGTGTTGTGGTGCAGGGCTGCGTTGTTCGCCACCGCTCCCCCGATGAGGACCGCGCGGGCCTCGATGAGAGTGTGCTCCTGACCGTCCGGCTCATCAGCGCACATGACGACCTGCGCAGAGCCGACCGGCGCATACCCCGACCCGGTGAGATGGGTCTGCCCGGAGGCCGTCCAGATGCGCTGGAGCGTCATCTCGTTGCGGGTGAGCGTGCCGGTCTTGTCCGAGCAGATGACCGAGGCCGATCCGAGGGTCTCCACCGAGTGCAGGTCCTTCATGACCGCATTGCGCCGGGCCATGGACCGCACGCCGACCGCGAGAACGAGCGAGAGGATGGCGACCAGGCCTTCGGGCACGGCGGCTACGGCGAGCGAGACGCCGGTGAGAAGGATCTCGACGAGATGGGCCGTGTCGTCCGGTCGCGTCATGAGCCACATGACTCCCATGACGAGGATCGCGATGCCGACGACGAGGAGCCCGAGCGTGCGGGAGACGCGGGCCAGCTCGGTCTCCAGCGGCGTCGGCTCGCGCTCCGCCGCCTCGAGCATTTCGGCGATCGCACCCATCTCGGAGTCCATGCCCGTGGCGGTGACGACAGCGCGTCCCACCCCCTCCACGACAGCTGTCCCCTTGTGGACCATGCTGGTCCGGTCCCCGAGCGCGGTGCCGGCGTCGACGGGCGCGGGGCTCTTGACGGTCGCTGCCGACTCCCCGGTGAGCGAGGCCTCCTGGATCTTCAGCCCGGTGGCCGAGAGCAGACGCGCATCGGCACCCACGGCATCGCCCTCACTGAGATCGAGGATGTCTCCGGGGACGAGCTCGGCGCTCGGGATCTGCTGGGGCCGTCCGTCGCGGACCACGGAGGACGTCGCAGCGGTCATCCGGGCCAGGGCGGCCACGGCATCTGCGGCCTTGGCCTCCTCGACCAGGCCGATGAGAGCGTTGAGGACGAGGATGGCCGCGATCGCGATGACATCGACCGGGAGACCGTCGCGACCTTCGACGACCCACGCGAACAGCGAGATGGCGATCGCGACGAGGAGCAGATAGACGAGAGGGTCGCGGAACTGCTCGAGGATCCTGCGCCACAAGGGCACCGGCGGTGCCGAGCGCAGCGAGTTCG
>JAAYSB010000034.1 GCA_012518475.1 Intrasporangiaceae bacterium
CAGGAGCGACACCGCCCGATAGCTGCTGCCGGCCACGAGCGCCGCCCACGTCTCCGACCAGCCGCCGGTCGTGCCGTTGGGCAGGCGGTCACCGACCGGCGCGAGAGTCCCGGTCAGCCATGGCGCGACCACGAACGCCGCAGCCGTGGCCGCCCAGAGCAGTCGGCGCCACAGCCCGGAGCGAAGGCCCGTGCGCATCGCCGCGCCGGCGAGCGCCGCGACGGGAACCCCGAGCACCATGAGGACCCCGAGCACGTGGAGCACGATCGCCACCCAGGTATCCATCTCGACGAGCAGGACGCCGAGGGCATAGACGAGGACGCCGCGGCCGACATCGGAGAGTGAGCGCCGTCGCCAGGTGGCCGCTGTCGTCGGTCGCGACCACACGAGGGCTGCGGCACCACCCATGACGAGGCCGAACAACGGGGAGGCCACAGCGTTGATGCCGCCGAGAAGCACCTCGACCGGCCGGGCCATGCCGGTCGGCCAGAGGAAGGGAATCCCATGGGCGATGAGCATGGCGAGGATGGCGACACCACGAAGGAGGTCCACCGACTCCACTCGCGCTGTGGTCCTCACACTCTGAGAGGCTAGGCCACATGGTCAATCTCACCAAGATCTACACGCGCACCGGTGACCAGGGCACCACGGCCCTGGGCGACTTCTCCCGGGTCTCGAAGACCGATCCCCGGCTCGCGGCATACGCCGACGCCAACGAGGCCAACGCCGTCATCGGGGTCGCGCTCGCCGCAGGCGGACTCGAGGAGGACGTGCGGGCGGTGCTGACCCGGGTGCAGAACGACCTCTTCGACGTCGGGGCCGACCTCGCACTGCCCCTCCAGGAGTCGTACGCCTACGAGCCCCTCCGGGTGAAGGAGGACTGGGTCACCGAGCTCGAGCGCGACTGTGACACCTATCTGGAGCGCTTGGAGCCGCTGCGCTCCTTCATTCTGCCCGGCGGCACCCTTGCGGCCGCCCACCTCCACCACGCACTCACCGTGGTGCGGCGGGCGGAGAGGTCAGCATGGGCCGCAGTCGAGGCCCACGGGACAGGGACCGGCACGGACAAGGGTGAGGGCGGGGTCAACACACTCGCCGCGACCTACCTCAACCGGCTCTCGGACCTGCTCTTCATCCTCGCCCGGGTCGCCAACGGGGGCGGCGACGTGCTCTGGCAGCCGGGAGGCGGACGCGAGGAGGCGCCGGAGCGCCGGAAGAAGCGCTAGCCGGAGGCCGTCCTAGACAACGGAGTTGGGCCGCGGAGGCCCGGACTCGGTCCAGGACCGGAGTGCCGGGTATGCGGAGCGTTCGATCGCCAGCTCGTAGGCGTCCTCGCTCCCGGGCACGGTGAGCACCACAGCGACCGGGTCGGCCACTCCGGGGACGAATCCTGATGCGGCCACCGGGGTGCTCACCTCGAGATCACCGCGGGTCCACGAGTGCACCGGCTTCAGGCCGAGTCGGGTCACGGAGAAGCAATCCATCTCGTGAGTGCCCATTCGGATGAAGGAGGACCGCCACCGGTTCCTGCCCTGCTCCCGCAGGCCACAGGTCAGGCTCGGAGCACTCGCCGACAGGCGGCGTCGACGAAGGAGCATGAACCCGAGGAGCACCGCCCCCAGGGTCACGAGAACGAGAAGGGCCCCTCCCACCACTTCCGCGGCGATGAGGGGCACCTTCTCGAGATCATCCATGGCGTCGAAAGCCGGTCAGACGCCCATTCCGGACGAGTCGACTTCCTCGGCCACGATCGTCACACGGTTGTGATCGACCGAGAGGAAACCCTCGTCGACGGTCGCGGTCTTGACGCCGTCCTCGCCGTTGATCCTGATCTCGCCCTCGACGAGGACGCCGAGCAGCGGCTGGTGGCCAGGCATGATGCCGAGCTCCCCGCCGAGGGTGCGCGCCCGGACGAGCGTGGCCTGGCCCTCGTAGACCATGCGGTCGGCGGCGACCAGCTGAACCTCGAGCGTTGCCATCAGAGGTTCTTCTGGATCTCGGCCCACTGACGCTCGACGTCGTCGAGGCCACCGCACATGAAGAAGGCCTGCTCACCGACGTGGTCGTAGTCGCCGTCGGCGATCTTGGTGAACGCCTCGATCGTGTCCGCGAGCGGAACGGTCGAGCCCTCGATGCCGGTGAACTGCTTGGCGACGTAGGTGTTCTGGGACAGGAACCGCTGGATCCGGCGAGCGCGGTTGACGAGGATCTTGTCCTCCTCGGAGAGCTCGTCGATACCGAGGATCGCGATGATGTCCTGCAGCTCCTTGTTGCGCTGGAGGATCTGCTTGACGCGCACCGCGGTGTCGTAGTGCTCGGCGGAGATGTAGCGGCGGTCGAGGATCCGGCTCGTCGAGGTGAGCGGGTCCACAGCCGGGTAGATACCGAGCGAGGCGATCTCACGCGAGAGCTCGGTCGTGGCGTCGAGGTGGGCGAAGGTCGTCGCCGGAGCCGGGTCGGTGTAGTCGTCGGCGGGGACGTAGATCGCCTGCATCGAGGTGATCGAGTGACCGCGGGTCGAGGTGATGCGCTCCTGGAGGACGCCCATCTCGTCGGCCAGGGTCGGCTGGTAGCCCACAGCGGACGGCATACGGCCGAGCAGCGTGGAGACCTCGGAACCGGCCTGGGTGAACCGGAAGATGTTGTCGATGAAGAGGAGCACGTCCTGCTTCTGGACATCGCGGAAGTACTCGGCCATGGTCAGCGCCGAGAGCGCGACGCGAAGGCGGGTGCCCGGCGGCTCGTCCATCTGACCGAACACGAGCGCGGTCTGGCCGAGAACGCCGGCCTCCTCCATCTCGACCATGAGGTCGTTGCCCTCGCGGGTGCGCTCACCGACACCGGCGAACACCGACACACCACCGTGGTCGCGCGCGACTCGGGCGATCATCTCCTGGATGAGGACGGTCTTGCCGACTCCGGCTCCACCGAACAGGCCGATCTTGCCACCCTGGACGTAGGGGGTGAGCAGGTCGATGACCTTGATGCCGGTCTCGAACATCTGAGTCTTGGGCTCGAGCTGGTCGAAGGCCGGAGCGGAACGGTGGATACCCCAGCGCTCCTGGACATCGAGGGTCTCGCCCTCCTCGAGGTTGAGGCAGACGCCGGTGGTATTGAACACGCGGCCGAGGGTGACGTCACCGACGGGGACGGTGATCGGTCCGCCGGTGTCCTGCACCCGGGTGCCGCGGACGAGGCCGTCGGTCGGCTGCAGCGAGATGGCGCGCACCATGTTGTCGCCGATGTGCTGGGCGACCTCGAGGTTGAGGGTCTTGGTCTCGCCGGCGAGCTCGACCTCGGTGGTGAGCAGGTTGTACTGGGCCGGCATCGCGTCGACGGGGAACTCGACGTCGACAACCGGGCCGATGATCCGAGAGATCCGTCCGACGCCGCCCGACTCGGCGGTCCCGGCGGGAGTCTCAGTGACAGTCGCAGTCATGGATAAGTCTCTTCCTTACTTGCTCTCGGCGAGGGCACTCGCGCCGCCGACGATTTCGCTGATCTCTTGGGTGATCTCGGCCTGACGGGCCTGGTTGGCCAGTCGGGTGTACTTCTTGATGAGCTCCTCGGCGTTGTCCGTCGCCGACTTCATCGCGCGCTGGCGAGCAGCGAGCTCAGAGGCCGCGGACTGGAGCATGCAGTTGAACAGTCGCGCGTTGACGTACTTCGGCAGCAGCGCGTCCAGCACTTCCTCCGGGTCCGGCTCGAACTCGTAGAGCGGGAGCAGGTCCTCCGGCTCCGGCGCCTCGGTGCCTTCGACGACCTCGAGTGGGAGCAGGCGGATGACCTCGGGCTCCTGGGTCACCATCGACACGAACCGGGTGAAGACGACGTGCACCTCGTCGATGCTGCCCTCCTCGTCCTGGTCCTTGAGGAAGTCGGCGATGATCCGCTGGCCGACTTCACGGGCGATCTCGAAGCGCGGCTTCTCGGAGAAGCCGCTCCACTCGGCCGCGTACTCGCGGTGACGGAACTTGTAGTAGCCGACCGCCTTGCGTCCGAGCAGGTAGGGCACGACCTCCTTGCCCTCTTCGTCCCGGAGCTTGGCGACGAGTCGCTCGCTCTCCTTGATGACCGCCGACGAGTAGGCGCCGGCCAGACCGCGGTCCGAGGTCATGATGACGACCGCAGCCCGCTTGACCTCGCCCTTGTCGCCGATGAGGGGGTGGTCCTCACTCGAGTACGTCGCGACCGCGGACACCGCGCGGGTGAGCGCGCGGGCGTACGGGGTCGACTCACGCACGGACTGCTGTGCCTTGACGACACGGCTGGCCGCCATGAGCTCCATGGCGCGCGTGATCTTCTTCGTCGCGCTGACAGAGCGGATGCGCTGCCGGTACTCCCGGATCTGCGCTCCCATACTCTTCCGCCTTCCTTCGCGTTGTTCTTGTCGCGTGGTTCGTGATTCGCGTTGTTCGATGCAGTGGTGGGTCGTCGCGTAGACGCCCGCTGGGGCCGGCCGGGCGGGACCGCCCGGCCGGATACCTCAGCGCTTCTGGATGACGATCTGCTCCTGCTCGGACTCCTGAGCCTTGCGTGCAGCGTCGTCCTCGGCCTCGTTGCCGGCCTGGACGCCGTCAGCACCGCGCTTCTCGAAGCCCTTCTTGAACTCGTCGATGTCGGCCTTGAGAGCCTCCTCGGTCGAGTCCTCGAACGTGCCCGTCTCACGGATGCCGGCGAGCAGGTCGGACTTCGTGCGACGCAGGTGGTCGAGGTAGTCCGTCTCGAAGCGGCGGACATCCTCGACGGGGACGCTGTCGAGCTGACCGGTCGTACCCATCCAGATGGAGACGACCTGCTCCTCGACCGGGTACGGCGCCGACTGCGGCTGCTTGAGCAGTTCGACGAGGCGGGCACCACGGGCGAGCTGCGCACGCGACGCGGGGTCGAGGTCGGAGGCGAACATCGCGAACGCCTCGAGCGCACGGTACTGGGCCAGGTCGAGCTTGAGTCGACCGGAGACCGACTTCATCGCCTTGATCTGGGCGGCACCACCGACTCGGGACACCGAGACACCGACGTCGATCGCCGGGCGGACGTTGGCGTTGAAGAGGTCCGCCTGGAGGTAGATCTGGCCGTCGGTGATGGAGATGACGTTCGTCGGGATGTAGGCGGAGACGTCACCGGCCTTGGTCTCGATGATCGGCAGTCCGGTCATGGAGCCGGCACCGAGGTCGTCGGAGAGCTTGGCGCAGCGCTCGAGGAGCCGGCTGTGCAGGTAGAAGACGTCACCCGGGTAGGCCTCGCGACCCGGCGGGCGGCGAAGGAGGAGGGAGACCGCACGGTAGGCCTCGGCCTGCTTGGACAGGTCGTCGAAGACGATGAGGACGTGCTTGCCCTGGTACATCCAGTGCTGGCCGATGGCCGAGCCGGTGTAGGGCGCGAGGTACTTGAAGCCCGCGGAGTCGGACGCCGGGGCCGCGACGATGGTCGTGTACTCCATCGCGCCGGCCTCCTCGAGGGTGCCACGCACGGAGGCGATGGTCGAACCCTTCTGGCCGATGGCGACATAGATGCAGCGGACCTGCTTGCTCGGGTCGCCGCTCTCCCAGAACTCCTTCTGGTTGATGATCGTGTCGACCGCGACCGTGGTCTTGCCGGTCTGGCGGTCACCGATGATGAGCTGGCGCTGGCCGCGACCGATCGGGGTCATCGCGTCGACCGACTTCAGGCCGGTCTGGAGCGGCTCGTGGACCGACTTGCGCTGCACGACCGTGGGGGCCTGCAGCTCGAGGGCACGACGCTCCTCGGAGGCGATGTCGCCGAGTCCGTCGATCGGGTTGCCGAGCGGGTCGACGACACGGCCGAGGAACGCATCGCCGACGGGGACCGAGAGGACCTCGCCGGTCCGCTTGACCGTCTGGCCCTCCTCGATCTTGGAGAAGTCACCGAGGATGACGACACCGATCTGGTGGACGTCGAGGTTCAGCGCGATGCCGAGGGTTCCGTCCTCGAACTCGAGCAGCTCGTTGGTCATGGCCGAGGGCAGGCCCTCGACGTGGGCAATACCGTCACCAGCGTCGCTGACGCGGCCGACCTCTTCGCGGGAAGCCGTTCCCGGGTCATAGGACTGCACATAGCTGTCCAGGGCGTCCCGGATCTCCTCCGGACGGATCGAAAGCTCCGTCATGTCTGTTCTTCTCCTCGTTTGCTGGTCCTGGTCCCGTGATCTCAGGACCGACGCGGTTGTCGTACGTTCAGTTGTGGCGATGCAGTTGTGCTGGTGGCGGCTGGTCAGCCGCCGGAGAGGTGTCGGCGCGCCTCGTCGAGGCGGCGGAGCACCGTGCCGTCGACGACCTCGTCGCCGATCTGGACGCGGATGCCACCGATCACCGTCGAGTCGGTCACCGACTGGAGCTTGACGGGCTTGCCGTAGTGCTTCTCGAGCGCCGAGCGCAGCCGGGCGGACTGCTGCTCGGTGAGCGGAGCGGCCACGGTCACCTGGGCGGTCAGCTCGTCGCGACGAGTGGCGGCCAGGGCGAGGTAGCGCTCCATGATCCGGTCGAGGCGACGAGCGCGTGGGGTGCGCACTGCCTGCTGAGCGAGGCGCACCGTCTCCGGCTGAGCCTTGCCGGCAAGCAGCACCGCCACGAGGTCGGACTTGCCCTGGGCGTCGGTGTTCCGGCTCGAGAGCGTGTCGCGCAGCCCGGCGTCACCGGCCACGATGCGCTCGAAACGGAACAGCTCGTCCTCGACGGCGTCGATGCGTCCCTCGCCCTCGGCCTTCGCGAGGATGGACTGGACAGCGAGCGACTCGACGGTGTCGGCGAGGTCGCCCTCCTCCGCCCACCGCTCACCTGCGACGGCACCGAGCAGCTGAGCCGTGGTCGGGCTCACCCGACCACCGAAGATCCGCTGCGCGAGCGCCGTCTTGGCCTGACCCTCCCGCGACGGGTCGGCAAGCGCCCGGCGCAGCGAGGGACTGGCGTCGATGACGGCGGAGGCAGCGAACAGCTCCTCGCCCAGCGCGGACCGGTCAGCACCCTGGTCCAGGGCTGCGCTGAACGCCTGCTGGACTGCGCTGGCCGCTGCTCGGCTGGATCCACGCATCAGGAATCGACCTTCTCGGGCCGGACCTCGCCGGCCTCGAGCTCGGCGAGGAAGCGGTCGACGATGCCCTTCTGGCGGACCTCGTCCTCAAGGGACTCGCCGACGATCTTGCTGGCGAGGGTCGTCGACATGGAGCCGACCTCCTGCCGGAGCGAGACGATCGCCTGCTGACGCTCGGCCTCGATCTGCCGCTTGGCGGACTCGGTGATCCGCGCAGCCTCGGCGTTGGCCTGGTTGCGCATCTCAGCGATGATCGAGGCACCCTCCTCGCGAGCCTGCTCGCGGATCGCGTTGGCCTCGGTGCGGGCCTCGGCGAGCTGGGCCTCGTAGCTCTGCAGAGCAGCCTCGGCCTGGGCCTGGGCCTCCTCCGCCTGCTGCATGCCGCCCTCGATCGCTGCCCGGCGCTCCTCGTAGGCGCGCTCGATGTTGGGCACGACCTTCTTGGCGACGACGAGGTAGACGATGCCGAGCATCACGAAGCCGAAGATCAGCTCCGGGATGTGCGGGATCAGCGGCGGCTTCGGCTCGCCCGCAGCCGTCACGACGGCTGACGGGAAAGCGGCTAGGACGTTGAGCACGGGATTCTCCTGATGCTGTTACCGGGTCGGGTGGATGAGCCGAGTCCGGCTGATCAGTTGTTGATGAAGAAGAGCACCAGACCGAAGATGGCAAGCGCCTCAGCGAGGGCGAAGCCGAGGATGGCAATCGGCTGGAGCAGCGGGCGGGCCTCGGGCTGGCGGGCAACACCGTTGATGTAGGCGGCGAAGATCAGACCGACGGCGATGGCCGGGCCGATGGTCGCGAGGCCGTAGCCGACGAGGGAGATGGTGCCAGTCACAGTGATTCCTCTTTCATGAGTTTCATTTGTGTGCTCCGGCCGTCAGGCCGGAAGTCTGAGTGGGTGTTTCGGTGAGCTATTCAGTTGTCGTTCAGGTGATGGTCGGGTATGCGGTGCCAACCAAGCAGGAGCGGGTGCGCGGAGCATACCGGTCGATCGGTCAGTGGTCCTCGGCGACTGCTCCTGCGATGTAGCTGGCGGCGAGGAGGGTGAAGACGTAGGCCTGGAGGGCCTGGATGAGGGCCTCGAACAGCCACATGACACCCGCCATGGCGAACGTCGGGATGGCGAGGAGCTTGAAGACGACACCCTGGGTGAGGAAGTACGCCGCGGCGCTGACGAACAGCACGATGAGGATGTGACCGGCGAACATGTTGCCGAAGAGTCGCAGGGCGAGCGTGAGCGGGCGGGTGATGAAGTAGGTGATGACCTCGAGGACGAGGATCGCCGGCTTGATCCAGCCGGGCAGCCCGTCCGGGACCATGTGGGCGAAGTAGCCCTTGATGCCGTAGCGCTTGATGCCGACCCAGTGGTAGATGACGTAGACGACGAGAGCGGCGGCGATGGGGAAGCCGATCCGGCCGTAGGTCGGGTTCATCACCGGAGGCAGGATGCCGAACCAGTTGTTCACGAGCAGGAGGGTGAAGAGCGCGAAGAGGAAGGGCACGAAGCGCATGAAGTGCTTGCTGCCGATCATGTCGCGGGCGATGCTGTTGCGCGCGAAGTTGTAGAAGCCCTCGAAGAGGAACTGGCCCTTGCTCGGGACGATCGAGACGTTGCGGGTCAGCATGATCAGCGCCGCGCAGATGAGGATGACGGAGACGCCACCCCAGATCATCTGCTCCGTGATCGCCCAGTCACCCTCACCGATGAAGGGGAGCCAGAAGATCTCCGAACCGGGTGCGACGAACTCGTCGCCGCTGGCCATGGGCAGCTGCTGGGCAGAAGCCAGGATCACGAATGTCTCCTCGAAGGGGTCTTTAGGCGAGCAGGGCCGGACCGGAGATCGCACCAGGAGGTGGACCCGGTCAGAACGCTAGGTCCTACCGTACCGGAGCCAGATGGTGTACAAGGACAGAGCCATCCCGGCAAGCATGCCGACCGGGATGAAAAGTGTGATATCGGTCCACCTGGTGATTAGCCAGCCGAGGCCGCCGAACACCAGAGGGCCGGTGACCAGGTAGGCGATGACGGTCGAGCCCATGGCGTCGGCCTGGAAGGAGTCGCTCGGACCGGAGCGTGCGCCGTCATCGGAGTGCGGGCTGTAGGCGGAGGGTCGCTCGGGGCTCATCGGCTCTCCCCCGCTGTCTCTGCGGGCAGTTCGGCGGTGACGATGTGCCGGCCCCTGCTGTAGCCGAGGACCTGGGCCACCTGCATGACAATGACCTGCACGATCGCACCGATCGCGAACGCGCGTCCCTGCATCCAGTCCTGTCCCCGCAGGGCGAGCAGTGCGGCCACGATGAGCAGGATCTGCCCGATGTAGACGATCGCGGCCCCGGCCATCGAGAGGTTCGCATCCCCGGCCAGGACGGCGCTGATGCCGAGGATTCCGAGGAGCAGGACGACATAGACGATGAGAGTCCCGGTGAGCGCGGACAGCGCGGTGTGCTCGGTGCCGACGATCCACGCGACCGTCGTGATGACGAGGATGCTCAGCAGGCCGACGACAGCAGCGACGCCGAGGATCGAGGTCCCCGCTCGCCAGCCGGTCAGTGGTTGCCGTCGCATAGTTTGTGAAAGTTATCACAAGCGCTCCGGATGAGCCACATCGTCCCAGGAGCTGACGCCTATCGGTCCTCGGGTCGCTGCCTGCGATAGCGGGGATAGACATGGGGACGGTGGGTCCCGACCACCACCCGCGGCAGCAGCACCGTCAGGGCCGCAGCGACCCCGAGCATGACGACGAGGACTCCGGCGGCGAGCTGAGGCGCGAGGAAGACGAAGGACACCGAGCCCAACGACACCGCGGCAGCCCAGGCCCAGAGGATGAGCACCGCCCGCCGGTGGCCGTGGCCGAAGGCGAGCATCCGGTGGTGGAGGTGACCCGCGTCCGGTTGCCAGGGCCGGCGGCCGGCACGCGTTCGGCGGATGACGGCCCAGATGACGTCGACGAGCGGCAGCAGGAAGATCGCGAGGGGCACGATGAGCGGGAGCACGGTGGCTGCCACAGGTTCGGTACTGATGTCCGCCCCGTCGACGGAGCCGGTGATCGTGATGGTGGCGGCAGCAAGGAGGAGCCCGAAGAGCAGCGCACCGGAGTCGCCCATGAAGATCCGGGCCGGGAAGAAGTTGTGCGGCAGGAAGCCGACGGCGCAGCCGACGACTGCCGCAGAGATCAGGGCCGAGGTGGAGAAGACATCGGGCGGCTCATACGTGCGCGAGATGAAGTACGCGTAGGCGAAGAATGAGAGGGCCGCAATCCCGACGACACCGCTCGCGAGTCCGTCGAGACCGTCGATGAAGTTGATCGCATTCGTCGAGACGAGGACGACCAGGACGGTGAGTGCGAGGAGGATGGACGGCGGCAGAACGACCTGCATCCCGACCGGGACGGTATGGAACTGCACGTTGTGGTAGGCGAGCGCGCCGGCGGCGATCAGCTGTCCGCCGAGCTTGGCGAACCAGTCCAGCTCGCGGATGTCGTCGATCGCGCCGACCAGGCAGACGATGGCCGCCGCGATGAGGACCCCGCGGATCTCGTCCTGCTCGAACAGCTGCCGTAGCCGCGGCAGGCGCGCTGCGGCCAGACAGGCCGCGGCGAAGCCGACGAAGATCGCCACTCCCCCCAGACGCGGGATCGGGATGGTGTGGACATCGCGGTCCCGCACCGCGGTATAGGCCCCCGTCCGGACGGCGAGGGTCCGCATGAGCGGTGTGAACGCATACGTCATCAGAGCGGCGACGACGATGACGAACAGGTACTCGCGCATCCGGTGGCGCCCTTCGGCCGGTCCTCTCGCTCAGCCCGGGTCAGCGGGGGTATGCGGGGAACCGGCCGACGAGCTCGCTCACCTGCCCGCGAACCTCACGGGAGACAGCGTGCTCGGGATCCGCGTCGCCCTCGGTGACGGCGCGGGCGATGAGCTCGGCG
>JAAYSB010000333.1 GCA_012518475.1 Intrasporangiaceae bacterium
CCTCGGCCAACGGAGGGCGGCGGACCGGGCAGGCGTTCCGGAGCTTCGCGCGGCGTGACGGCGCCGACGAGTCGGGGCTCTCGCGCGCGATCGAGATGAACACCGTCCAGGTCGCCGGCGACGCCGCCTTGACCGTGTCCCTGGCGGGGACGATCTTCGCCATGCCGACCGACCAGGCCCGCGGTGCGGTGGCTCTCTTCCTGCTGCTGACCATGGCGCCCTTCGTCCTCCTCGCGCCGCTCGTCGGCCCGATCCTCGACCGCTTCCGCCACGGGAGACGCTGGGCCCTCGGGACGACACTGGCTGTGCGCGGGTTCTTCTGCTGGGTCCTGGCCGGCGCGATCGTCGAGGGCTCTCCCTGGGTCTTCCCCCTCGCCCTCGTCTGTCTCGTCGCGTCACGGGCGTATGCCGTGGCCCGGGCCAGTGCGATCCCCCGCCTGCTCCCCTCGGGCATGGATCTGGTGACGGCGAACTCGCGGATCATGATCACCGGCTTGATCGGGATGGGTGTGGGTGGCGCGGTCGCCGGCGGGCTCAGCCGGTTCGGCGCGGAGTGGTCCCTGCGACTCGCCTTCGCGATCTATGTCGTCGGAGTCATCCTCGCGATCCGTCTGCCTGAGCAGGTCGACACCCCCGTCACCGACCAGACCCCGCGGATCCGGCCGCCGCTGCGCAGTCGACCCGAGGAGCGCCTGCGAAACCTCCCCAACCGGGTGCTGCACGCGCTCGTCATCCAGTGCGGCGCCCGCTTCATCGTCGCCTTCCTCACGCTCTTCCTCATCTTCCTCACCCGGGTGAACCCGATCCCGGGCTGGTCGACCCCGGTGATCATCGGCGCCGCCGTCGCTGCGGCAGGGGTCGGCAACGTCTTCGGCTCACTCCTCGGCAACAAGCGGGTAGCACCACCGCCGACACCGACCCTGGTCATCCTGGGCATCGCCGGGGTGCTGAGCTGTCTCGTGGCCGCGGTGTTCTACGGGCTGTGGCCGCTGCTCGTCGTCAGCTTCGTCGGCGGTGTCTATACCCAGCTCGGCAAGCTGTGTCTGGACACGATCGTCCAGACCGAGGTCCCCGAGTCCCGTCACAGCCGGGTCTTCGCCTGGATCGAGACCACCCTCCAGCTGGCCTGGGTCTTCGGCGGGGCCCTGGCCATCCTCGTGCCGCTGCGCCCGGAGGCCGGGTTCGGTGCCGCCGCCGCGATTCTCGGCCTGGGCTTCCTCGTGGCCGTGCGGGTCAGGCTGCATGGCGTGCGGCGCGAGCCCAACCACGGCCGCAGTCCCCGACCTCAGGCCGAGTCGCGCACCGACGTCACGAGCGAGGCGTGATGTTCATGCCTCGACCGAGCAACGACCAGTAGCGTCGCGGCAGCACCCGGGTCACCGCGGACAGCGCTTTCGCGTCGACCCCGACGAGCAGCCTCGGGTTGCGTCGGATCATCGCCTCGATGATGAGCTCGGCGGCCTTCTCGGCGGGGAAGCGGAGGAACCTGTCGAACTGCTCGCGGCCCTCCCGCTACTCATCCGGGACCGTGCCAGCGCCGACCCGGGCCCGTCGGGCGATGTCGGTGCGGATTCCGCCAGGGTGCACCTGGGTGATGCCGCACGGCTGTCTCCCGTCCTGGAGCTCGTGCCGGAGGGCCTCGGAGAACCCCCGCAGCCCGAACTTGGCCGTCGAGTACGCGGCCTGTCCCGGCGGTGCCATGAGCCCGAAGAGCGAGGACATGTTGACGATGTGCGCGTGCCCGCCCGAGGCCGCGCCGTTCGCGAGGAGGACCGGCAGCAGCGCGTGCGTCATCCGGATCGGGGTGAGTAGGTTGATCGTCACGAGCCAGTCGATGTCCTCGCGGCTCACCTCGCTGACGCGTCCACCGAGGGCGACGCCGGCGTTGTTCACGAGGACCTGGAGGTCACTGTGCTCGTCCCGGATCCAGTTCGTGAAGCCGTCGGTCGCGGCGACGTCGGACAGGTCGACGACATACTCGGTGACCTCCGCTCGTGGCATCTCGCGCCGGATCTGCTCGGCAACACCGGCAAGCTCGGCAGACCGCACGTCGGCGACCACGACGCGGGCACCACGTCGAGCCAGGCCACGCGCCAGGTGCTGCCCCATCCCACCGGCGGCCCCCGTGACGACGACCTTGGCGCGGGCGAGCTCCAGCGGAGGCAGCCAGGTCATCGGGCCTCCTGCCGGACGGGCGCGGGGTCGGGTGTCGGCCCGGTCGCCCGGTCCTCGGGTCGAGGCAGGTCGGCTGGCGCCGCCGCTCCCCGGGGGACCGAGGTATGCGAGGAGCCGACCGGATAGAACCTCAGGTCGTCGCTGAGGTCAGCCCTGCGGAACTCGGCCATCTCACGGACATAGGACTGTGGCAGCGTCCACGGTGACCGGTCACCGACCTTGGGGAAGCCGGCGACGACGCGCTGCACATACCCGGCGGCGATGTCGAGGATCGGCCCGGCCCGCATCCCCTCCGGAGCGACAGGGACGACGACCCCGAGCCGGTAGGCGAGCAGGTGCTGGAGCAGCCGGACGACGAAGCGGGCGACGAGGTCGGCACGCAGGGTCCACGAGGCGTTGACATAGCCGACGGTCATCGACGCGTTCGGCACGCCCGAGAGCATTGCGCCGCGATAGGCGAAGGTCCGCGCCAGATCGACCCGCTCGCCGTCGACCGTGAAGTCGGCGCCGCCGAGGATCTCCAGCTCCAGGCCGGTGGCCGTGACGATGATGTCCGCCTCGACGACAGAGCCGTCGGTCAGTCGTACGCCCTCGGGCACGAAGCGGTCGATCTGCCCCGTGACAACGGAGGACCGGCCTGCGACGAGCGCGTCGAAGAAGTCACCGTCGGGGACGGCGCAGAGCCGCTGGTCCCACACACCGTACGGCGGCTGGAAGTGCTCGGCGACGGTCTCGCCGGGGAGTCGCTTGCCTGCGTCGCTGAGGATGATCGTGCGGGTGAGCCTGGGCGCGCGCCGCGACAGCGTGTACAGGCCGCTCTGCGTGGCGATGTTCTTGCTGCGAATCACCTTGTGCGCCAAGCGCTCCGGAAGGGCCTTGCGGAGGACGTTCGCAACGGGGTCGGAGCCGGGCACTGTGAAGAGGTAGCTGGGAGTGCGTTGGAGCATGACGACGTGGGCCGCCTTGTCGGTCATCGCCGGCACGAGCGTCACGGCGGTCGCGCCAGAGCCGATGACGACGACGCGCTTGCCCGCATAGTCGAGGTCTTCCGGCCAGAACTGCGGGTGCACGACCTGCCCGGCGAAGTCCTCGCGACCCTCGAACCCGGCGTCGTATCCGCCGGCATAGCTGTAGTAGCCGCTCGCGAGGTGGAGGTATGCGGTGCGCACCTGGCGCCGGGACACCGCACCGGCCTCGTCGGTGACATCGAGCTCGACGGTCCAGCGCTGGTCGGGAGTCGACCACGCCGCCCCGACCATGCGCGTCCCGTAGTGGGTACGGTCCTCGACACCGTAGGCGCGCGCCGTCTCCCGGATGTAGTCGAGGATGTCCTGGCCCTGCGCGATCGAG
Organism: Intrasporangiaceae bacterium; assembly: GCA_012518475.1. Lineage (GTDB taxonomy): Bacteria > Actinomycetota > Actinomycetes > Actinomycetales > Dermatophilaceae > F2B08. The sequence continues at coordinate 3,526 of JAAYSB010000333.1, forward strand.
TCGCGTCCGCTCCAGGGCCGGAACGGATACGAGAGCGTGAACATATCGCCGTCGGACCGGACCCCGGGATAGCGGAACAGGTCCCACGTCCCGCCACTCACCTCACGGGCCTCGACGAGGGCATAGCGGAGGTTGGGCAGGGATTCCCCCAGTCTGGCGCCCAGCCCGATCCCGGACAGTCCGGCACCGACGACGAGGACGTCGAGCTCGCTCGGCAGGTCGGTTCCGCGCCGGTGGCTACTTCGCGGTAGGTCTGTCATACGCCCAGCATGCCGCACCGCCACGTCGAGACTCCGCACTCCGAGACTCCGCACTCCGAGACTCCCACCATGACGGGGACAACCGTCACGGGCGTCACGGAACCCGGCTCACCGGCGGTGCGGTACTCCGTCTGTCCGTCGTCGTCCACGGGGGCACCGGGTTCGCCGGCTGACCGCGGCGCGGCGCGGCAGACTGCGGCCTCAGTGGGCGAAGTGGCGCGTCCCGGTGAAGTACATCGTCACGCCCGCAGCCTCCGCCGCCTCGATGACCTCGGCGTCGCGCACCGAGCCACCCGGGGCCACGACGGCCCGCACCCCGGCGTCGAGGAGGATCTGCAGCCCATCGGCGAAGGGGAAGAAGGCGTCGGAGGCAGCGACAGCACCGCGGGCCCGCCCCTCACCTGCGCGGGAGACCGCGAGGCGGCAGGAGTCGACCCGGTTGACCTGACCCATGCCGATCCCGACCGAGGCGCCGTCGGCGGCGAGCAGGATCGCGTTGGACTTCACGGCCCGCACAGCCCGCCAGGCGAACTGGAGGTCACGACGGGTGTCCTCGTCGGCCGGTGCGCCGCACACGAGCCGCCAGGTCTCGAACGTGTCTCCGCCGGTGACTGCACCGGAGTCGTCCTGCACCACGGCGTCGATCGAGTCGCGGCTCTGCATGAGCATGCCGCCGGCGATCGGCCGGGTCTCGACTCCACCGACGGCCGGGACCGGGCACGCCACGAGCCGGATGTTCTTCTTCTGAGTGAGCACAGCGAGCGCGTCCTCGTCGAAGGACGGAGCGACGACGACCTCGGTGAAGATGTCCTTGACCCGCTCGGCCATCTCGAGGGTGACGGGGCGGTTCGTCGCGATGATGCCGCCGAACGCCGAGACGGGGTCGCACTCGTGCGCCTTGCGGTGTGCCTCAGCGATGCCCTCGGCCTCGGAGGCCACGGCGATGCCGCACGGGTTGGCGTGCTTGATCACAGCCACCGTCGGCTGGTCGCCGTGGTCATACGCAGCCCGCACCGCCGCGTCCGCGTCGATGTAGTTGTTGTAGGACATCTCCTTGCCGTGCAGCACCTCGGCCTGCGCCAGCGACGGACCGGTCGGCTGGAACCCGTTGGTGTACAACGCAGCCCGCTGATGCGGGTTCTCGCCGTATCGGAGCACCCGGGACTTCTCCCAGGTCGCACCGACCCAGGCCGGGAAGCCGGAACCTGCTGAGGTGTCGACGTACGCGTTCCCCATCCACGACGCGACGTGGGTGTCATAGGTCGCGGTGTGGACGAACGCCTCAGCGGCCAGCTCCTTGCGCTGCTCGAGCGTGAACCCGCCACCGCGAACCGCCTCCAGGACTGACGCATACCGGCTCGGCGAGGTGACGATCGCGACGCTGGGGTGGTTCTTCGCCGCCGCCCGCACCATCG